>DATDIC010000256.1:0-5519 GCA_036521275.1 Acetobacteraceae bacterium | reverse complement strand
ACCTCCAGCACTAAGGTTACATCTGGAACCAACCCGAGCCACGTGCCGAGCGCGGCGATCATCGCCCGATCCGCGCCTTGGCCGTAGCCCTGGTAGGCCAGGGTGGAGTCGGTAAACCGGTCGCACACTACCCAGGTGCCGGCGGCGAGGGCGGGGCGGATGGTGTGCTCCACGTGCTCGGCGCGGGCGGCGAAATGCAGCAGCATCTCGGCGGGCGGGGACCACGCCACGTCGCCGGACAGCAGCAGGCCACGCAGCAACTCTGCACCGGGTGCCCCGCCGGGTTCGCGGGTGCGCAGCACGGGCAGGCCGCGCGTGGCCAGGGCGTCGGCCAGCAGGCGAGCCTGCGTGGTCTTGCCGGCGCCCTCGCCGCCTTCCAGGGTGATGAAACGGCCGGGCAGCGCGATCAGCCTCCGGTGACGTAATGCGCCAGGACGGCGACGGCGCGGCCCGGCAAGCCGAGCTTCGGCACGTCGGCTCCGGCCAGCAGCGGCACGTCCATCGTCGGCACGCCCTGTCCGCTGACCGACAGCTTGCCGAGTGTCGTTCCGCGTGCAACCGGTGCGCGTACCGGCGAATCGAACGAGATCGCGATCTTGGCGGTCTGGCGCCAGTTGCGCGGCATGGTGACCACCAGGTCGCCGGCACCCACCAGCGGCACCGTGCGGGTGGCGCCGAGCCAGACGGGCGCGCGCTCCACGACATCGCCGGCGGTGAACAGGGTGACGTCGTCGAAATTGGCGAACGCCCAGTCCATCAGGCGCTCGCCTTCCTCGGCGCGCTCGCGCATGGTGGACATGCCGTTCAGCACCAGGATCACCCGGCGGTTGCCGCGCACGGTGGAGGCGACCAGGCCGTAGCCGCCGGCCTCCGTGTGGCCGGTCTTCAGCCCGTCCGCCGTGCCGTGCTGCACCAGGGGGTTGCGGTTGCCCTGCTCGATATTGTTGAACTTGAAAGTTCTTTCCGAAGCGTAGTGATAGAATTCCGGGAATTGCCGGATGATATCGCCGGCGAGGGTGGCGATGTCGCGGCAGCTCATGTAGTGGCCGTCCTCGGGCCAGCCGGTGCTGTTGAGGAAGTGCGAATGGGTGAGGCCGAGCTTCTTCGCCGTTTCGTTCATCAGGTCGGCGAATTGCTGCTCGGAGCCGGAGATCGCCTCGGCCAGCACGATGCAGGCGTCGTTGCCGGAATCCACCTCGATGCCGCGGATCAGGTCCTCCACCCGCACCTGGCTGTTGATCTGCACGAACATCTTCGATCCGCCCATGCGCCAGGCTTTTTCGGAAACCGGCAGCATGTCGTCGAGTTTCAGGCGGCCGTCCTTGAGCCGCGAATAGACGATGTAGAGCGTCATCAGCTTGGTCATGGACGAGGGCGGCATCTCGTCATCGGCCTGCTTGCTCAGCAGTTGCGCGCCGGTGTTGAAGTCCTCGATGAAAGCCCATTTCGCCGACGTATCCACCGGCCCCAGCGGCGTATCGGCCGGCGAGGAGGGCGGCTGGTCGGCCTCGGCCTTGCCGCCATGCGCACCCGCGCGGGCGTGCGGCGCCGGGCGATGCTGCGCCCACGCCGAGGGCGCCAACGCGGTTGCGGCGACGGCGGCGAGCAGGGCAGAGCGACGGGTGATCATCGGGCAAACTCCTGTGCGTCAGCGCCGGTTTCGACGGTGATGCGGGGATCGGGCACGCCCGCGGCAATCGCCCGGTCCAGTGCCGCATCGGCCTGGGAGATTGTCGCGAACGGCCCGAGTCGGACACGAAATTCCTGCTGACCGTCCACCGGCGCGGCCACGATTTCCGGGTCGAGGCCGGCCAGGCGGGCGCGCTCGACGGCGGCGTAGCGGTGGGACTGGAAGGTGGCGAGCTGGACCCAGAGCGATCCTGGATCGGGCACGGTCTGGGTCACGGTTTCGGGCAGGCGCAGTACCGGAACTGGCCCCGCTGGTCCGGCGGGCGTTGGCGCGGCGGATGCCTTCCACGTGGTGATGCTGGCGGTGGGCGAGCCGGCTGGGCCGAGCGGGGTTTCCTGCACGGGCGCGCGCGGGGCGGCGGCGATCGGCAGGCTGGGCGCACCGGGCAGCGAGTCCACCGCGGCATGGGTTGGCGACGGCATCACCTCCAGCCGCACCCGGGCCACGCCGGAGGACGGGAACTCCAGCAGTTGCGCCGTGCGGGTGGTGACCAGCAGCAGGCGGTGCGGCGTGTCGGGGCCGCGGTCGTTGATGCGGACCAGCACCTGGCGCCCGTTTTCCAGGTTGGTCAGGCGGGCGATTGCCGGCAGTTGCAGGGTGGGATGGGCGGCGGCGAGCGCGTGCTGATCGAAGACTTCGCCGTCGTCGGTCAGTGCGGGATGCGGTGCTTGGTAGATCGCCGCCACTCCGGTCTCGACCGCGTTGTAGTTTTCCCGTGGATATTGCCAGACGCCGCCGACCTGGTACGGGGCGCCGAGCACATAATGCGGGTGGGGGACCACGGCCGGCTGGTGCGTGCAGGCCGCCGGCAGCAGCGCACAAAGGGTCGCCAGCAGCCGGATCACGCCAGGATGTCATCCCCGATCAGGCCGACCGCGAGAGCGTAGAAGTCGGACGGATTGTAGCGGCGGATGGCGGCGAAATTGCCGTATGCAAGGAAAGCGTCGCCGCCCGATCCGTCCGGCAGCAGCACGGCGGCGCGCTGATCGGGTTGGGCGCGCAGCCTGCCGCTGATCGGGCGGACGCCGAGGCGCAGCCAGTCGGCCAATGGGCGGCGATTGTCGCGGCCGGTGTCGGCGTCATTGAAGCCGGCGGGCAGGGTGACGGACTGCCCCCAGGTGCCGCCGGCCTGCCAGCCGCTGGCTGCCAGGTAGTTGGCGATGGAAGCGAGCACGTCGGGCGTGCTGGACCAGATGTCACGGCGGCCGTTGCCTTCGAAATCGACCGCGTAGCGCAGGTAGGAGCTGGGCATGAATTGCGGCTGGCCCATGGCGCCGGCATAGGAGCCGGTCATGCGCGACGGGGTGATATCGCCGTGGTCCAGGATGTGCAGGGCGGCGATCAGTTCGGAGCGGAAGAAGGCCGAGCGCCCACTGGTCCAGGCGAGCGTGGCGAGCGCCTCGACGACGTGGAAATCGCCGGTCTGGGTGCCGAAGCTGGATTCGAGGCCCCAGATGCCGAGGATCACGGATGGGGAGACGCCGTACTGTTGCTGCACCCGCTGGAACAGCGGCTGGTTGCGCTGGAAGGCGGCGCGGCCGGCGGTGATGCGCTTGTCGGTGATCAGCAGGTCGCGATACTGCGCCCAGGTGAGGGTGAATTCGGGCTGGTGGTGCTCGCGTTCGATCACCTTGGCGTTCGGTTGCACCCCGGCGAAGGCGCGATCGAGCGTGAGGGCGGAGATGCCGGCACGGCTGGCGTCGGCGCGGATGCCACTCAGGAATCCGGCGAAGCTGCCGGTCTGGGCGAGGGCAGGGGTGGCGAGCAGGGCGGGAATCGCTGCGAGCAGCGGGCGGCGAGGAATCATGAAGGCGGTGTGTGGCACGGTGGCGGGGAGAGTCGCAACAGGCAAGAAAAATGGGAGTGCCCTAATTTAGCTGCGTGTCAGAATCGAAGCTTTCGTGAAGAAACGGGTCGATTACAGCATTTCCTTTCGATAGCAGCCATCTTCTTTGCGAAGTCGGCAAAAAGATGCCAATAAATGCTATTCCGATCCGGAGCATGGCCCATCCAGAAATACTTGCTGTTCATGCAGCGAATTGCATAATAACCGCCCATATAATAGGCGACATTCTGGCGTCTGTACTCGAATATGGCCTTTACGAACGTGCCAATTGCCACGATAAAGGTCAGGGCTGCAACAGCAGCACTCAGCGCTGGCGCATCGGCGATAAGATCTTTCAGCGTCATCAAACACCCTTCGAGCCCGATGTTTCGCCACGATTGCCGAGCGTGCCGCCTCCAGCGGGGAGTTGATCCGTTCCGTACGTAGCGCAGCCGTGATCTCGCTGCTTGTCGCTCCCCTCAATCTGTGAGGACACGCATAGGCTCTGGTGGCCTTCGGGGGCCACTTCAACCCGTGGTCGATCGAGGAACTTGTTGCGGCCATGCCAACCTAGGACACTACCGAAAAATTGCCCGCGGTCGACGACCTGATCGAGCCACGCGTCCGCCTGGCGATCGGACGCACACTCCTCCGGCAAGCTCACCATGCCTTCAAATAGGCGCGGATGAAGAAGGTGCAGGTGATGGCTGCGGTCCAGCACAGCGTCAGCACCCGTGTGGCGCCGGGCGGGGCGATGCGTCCGAGCCGTGCGCCCAGGATGCCGCCGAGCAGGCCGCCCGCCAGCACGAGCAGTGTCTGCTGCCATCGCACCGCTCCGGCGATGATGAACGTGACCACCGCCGCCGAGTTGGCGATGCTGACCAGCAGCGTACGGGGACCGTTCAGGCGCTTGATGTCGCGCTCGCCCAGCAGCGACCAGGTCGCCACCATCATCAGGCCGATGGCGCCGCCGAAATAGCCGCCGTAGATGCCAAGGATGAACTGCACGACCAGGACCGGGGCGGCGCCGATGCGGAAGCGCCCGCGCATCGCGGTGCCGATGCGGCGCCCGAAGGCCAGCGCCAGTGTCGCCAGCAGCAGCAGCCAGGGCAGGATCACGTCGAAATCCGAGGATGGCGTCCACAGCAGCAGCAGGCTGCCGAGCAGCCCGCCCACCAGAGTGGCCGCAACCATCGCCTTGGCCGGCACGTCGCAGACCGGCGCCAGACGCTCGTGGTAGGTCCAGGCGCTCGCTGCGCCACCGGGCCACAGCGCGACCGTGCTGGAGGCATTCGCTGTCACCGAGGGCAGGCCGGCGGCGATCATCGCCGGCAGGGTGACGAACGAGCCTCCGCCCGCTAGCGCATTCATGGCGCCGGCAAGCAGTCCGGCGGCGAACAGGGGCAGAAGGGGTGGCATGTCGGGACGCTGCACGGCCTGCTTGTCGGGCACAATTGGCGTTTGGCGATGCTATCCTTCGGAGGAACCGAAGGCTTTTCCCGGATGCGTTTCGATCTGACCGATCTGCGGTTGTTCATCGCCGTCGTGCGCAGCGGCAGCATTACGCGCGGCGCGGAGACGATGAACCTGGCGCTGGCGTCCGCCAGCCAGCGCATCTCCGGCATGGAAGCGACACTCGGCGTTCCGCTGCTTGAGCGAGCGGCGCGCGGCGTGCGGCCGACGCCGGCTGGTGCGGCGTTGCTGCGGCACGCGCAGGATATCCTGTTGCGGGCTGACCGGATGGCGAGCGAGTTGCGTGGCTTCTCGACCGGACGGAGGGGGCGCGTCCGGCTGCTGTCGAACACCGGCGCGTTGCTTGGCATCGTGCCACGGCTGCTCCGCAGCTTTCTGGTGATGCATCCCGGGCTTGACGTCGAAATCGAGGAACATCCCAGCGTGGAGATCGTCCGGCTGGTGACAGAAGGCGCCGCGGAGCTTGGGGTTGTTGCGGATGTGGTCGATCCAGGTGCGTTGCATTTGCACCGGTTGGAGGAGGATCAGCTT
>DATDIC010000255.1:0-12796 GCA_036521275.1 Acetobacteraceae bacterium | reverse complement strand
CTGCTTGCCCTTCAGCATGTCGGACAACGACTTCAGCGGGCGCTTGTTGGCTCCGGTGATCGCCCGGCCGCGCCGCCCGTTGTCGAACAGCGCATCGACGCTTTCCTGCAGCATGCGCTTTTCGTTGCGTACGATGATGTCGGGCGCGCGCAGCTCGATCAGGCGCTTCAGCCGGTTATTCCGGTTGATAACGCGGCGATAGAGATCGTTCAGATCGGAGGTGGCGAACCGGCCACCGTCCAGCGGCACGAGTGGGCGCAGTTCCGGCGGAATAACCGGCACCACGTCCAGGATCATCCAGTACGGCTTGGCTCCGCTGTCGGCGAATGCTTCGATCAGCTTCAGGCGCTTGACCAGCTTTTTCCGTTTGGCTTCGCTCGACGTTTCCTTGAGGTCCTGACGCAAGCGAACTTTCTCGGCATCGAGGTCGATGCGGGAGAGAACCTTCTTGATCGCCTCGGCACCGATGCCGACTTCGAACTGGTCGTCGCCAAACTCGTCCTGCTTGGCCATCAACTGGTCTTCGGTGAGCAACTGATGGAGCTTCAGGTCGGTCGTGCCTGGCTCCAGCACGACGTAGCTTTCGAAATAGAGGATCTTCTCCAGCTCCTTCAGGGTCATGTCCACCATGAGCCCGATTCGACTGGGAAGGGACTTCAGAAACCAGATGTGCGCGACCGGGCTGGCAAGTTCGATATGGCCCATCCGCTCGCGCCGAACCTTGGCCAGCGTAACTTCGACGCCGCATTTCTCACAGATGATGCCACGGAACTTCATCCGCTTGTACTTGCCGCATAGGCACTCGTAATCCTTGATCGGGCCGAAGATGCGCGCACAGAACAGCCCGTCACGTTCCGGTTTGAACGTACGGTAGTTGATAGTCTCCGGCTTCTTGATCTCGCCGTATGACCAGCTTCGGATCTGCTCCGGGGAGGCGATCTGGATCTTTATTTGATCGAAGGTCATCGCCTGGCCGGTCTGGCCGAGGATCTTCATCAGTTCGTTCATGCGTGTGTCACCCCTGAAGGTCGGCCGTCGTGCGCGGGCTTTTCCCCGGGCACCCACGTCCCGTGCGTGGCAGGAAAAACGTGGATGGCCGGCCTTCGCCGGCCACGACGAGAATGGTTGGTCAAGCGGCGCGGCTGTCGAGTTCGACGTTCAGCCCCAGCGATTTCAGTTCTTTTACCAGCACGTTGAAGCTTTCCGGGATGCCGGCCTCGAAATTGTCCTGTTCGCGTACGATCGCCTCATAGACTTTGGTGCGTCCGGAGACATCGTCCGATTTCACCGTCAGCATCTCCTGCAACGTGTAGGCGGCGCCGTATGCCTCCAGGGCCCAGACCTCCATTTCACCAAAGCGCTGTCCGCCGAACTGTGCTTTGCCGCCCAAGGGCTGCTGGGTCACCAAGCTGTATGGACCGATGGAGCGCGCGTGGATCTTGTCGTCCACGAGGTGGTGCAGCTTCAGCATGTAGATGTAGCCGACGGTCACGTTCCGCTCGAACGGTTCGCCGGTACGTCCATCGACCAGCGTGACCTGTCCGGAGGTGTCGAGCCCGGCTTTCACCAGCATCTCCTCGATGTCCGACATGCGGGCACCGTCGAACACCGGAGTGGCGATTGGAACCCCTTTGCGCAGGTTTTCGGCAAGTTCCGTGAGCTGGTCGTTATTCAACGGCGCGATCTCGTCACGGAATATCTCGTCGCCATATGCCCGCTGGAGCATATCGAGCAATTCCTGCCGGGCTGCACCGGTACTGCGGTAGATCTCCACCAGTTCACTGATCTGGCGGCCGAGTGTGGCGCAGGCCCAGCCCAAATGGGTCTCGAGTATCTGCCCGACGTTCATCCGGCTTGGCACACCCAGCGGGTTCAACACGAGATCGATCGGTGTCCCATCCTCGAGGAACGGCATGTCTTCCACCGGTACCACGCGGGAGACCACGCCCTTGTTGCCGTGGCGGCCGGCCATCTTGTCGCCGGGTTGCAGCTTGCGCTTCACGGCGATGAACACCTTGACCATCTTCATCACGCCGGGCGGCAGTTCATCACCGCGCTGCAGCTTGTCCACCTTTGAGTCGAATCGCTCCTGCAGCCGGCCGACGGCGGCATCGAACTCCCGCTTCAGGGTTTCGATCTCGGCCATCATCGCGTCGTCCTGCACCGCGATATGGCGCCAGGCGCCGCGCGGGTGCTCGGCCAGCATCTCGTCGGTGATTACCGTCCCCGCCTTGATGCCCTTGAAGCCGCCGGCTGCCTTGCGATTGAGAAGTTTTTCACGCAACCTGTTCAAGAAGCTGCGCTCCTGGATCGCCTTTTCGTCGTCGCGGTCCTTGGCCAGCCGTTCGATCTCGGCGCGCTCGATCGCCATGGCGCGCTCGTCTTTATCGACCCCGCGACGGGAGAAGACGCGCACATCCACCACGGTGCCGGTCACCCCAGGGGGCAGCTTCAGCGACGTATCGCGTACGTCGGACGCCTTCTCGCCGAAGATCGCCCGCAGCAGCTTTTCTTCCGGCGTCATTGGGCTTTCGCCCTTGGGCGTGACCTTACCCACCAGGATATCGCCTGGGTTCACCTCGGCACCGATATAGACGATGCCGGCTTCATCCAGGTTCTTGAGCGCCTCTTCGCCGACATTCGGGATATCCCGGGTGATCTCCTCCTGGCCGAGCTTGGTGTCGCGGGCCATCAGCTCGAATTCCTCGATATGGATCGAGGTGAACACGTCATCGCGCGCGATGCGCTCGGAGATCAGGATCGAGTCCTCGAAGTTGTAGCCGTTCCACGGCATGAACGCGCACAGCACGTTGCGGCCGAGCGCCAGCTCGCCGAACTCGGTGGACGGGCCGTCGGCGATGATCTCGCCGTCGATCACCCGGTCGCCTACCTTCACCAGCGGGCGCTGGTTGATGCAGGTGGACTGGTTGGAGCGCATGAACTTGCGCAGCCGGTAGATGTCCACGCCTTTGGTCGTGCCGTCCTCGTTGGTGGCGCGGACCACGATGCGGGCGCCGTCGATCTGATCGACCACCCCGGCGCGACGCGCCACGATGGTAGCGCCGGAATCGCGTGCCACCGCCTCTTCCATGCCGGTGCCAACCAGCGGCGCGTCGGCCTGGATCAGCGGCACGGCCTGCCGCTGCATGTTGCTGCCCATCAGCGCACGGTTGGCGTCGTCGTTCTCCAGGAACGGGATCAGCGCCGCCGCGACCGAGACGAGCTGCTTGGGCGAGACGTCGATTGCGGTGACGTCTTCCGGGCGGGCGAGACGGAAATCGCCCTGCTTGCGGACCGAGACCAACTCCTGGGTGAAGCGGCCTTGCCCGTCCATTGGTGCGTCGGCCTGGGCAACCACCAGTCGCTCTTCTTCCATCGCGGAGAGGTAACGCGGCCCGCGCTGTACCACGCCATCCTTCACCAACAGGTACGGCGTCTCGATGAAGCCGTACTTGTTCACCTTGGCGTAAGTGGCGAGCGAATTAATCAGGCCGATATTCGGGCCTTCCGGCGTTTCGATCGGGCAGATCCGCCCATAATGGGTCGGGTGTACGTCGCGCACCTCGAACCCTGCGCGCTCGCGTGTCAGGCCGCCCGGGCCGAGCGCCGACAAGCGACGCTTGTGGGTGACCTCGCTCAACGGATTGGTCTGATCCATGAATTGCGAGAGCTGCGAGGAGCCGAAGAATTCCCGTACGGCTGCGGCCGCCGGCTTGGCGTTGATCAGGTCGTGCGGCATCACCGTGTCGATATCGACGCTGCCCATGCGCTCGCGGATGGCCCGCTCCATGCGCAGCAGGCCGACGCGGTACTGGTTCTCCATCAGCTCGCCCACCGAGCGAACGCGACGGTTGCCAAGGTTGTCGATGTCATCGATCTGGCCGCGGCCGTCCTTCAGCTCGCACAGGGTTTTCACCGTGTGCAGCAGGTCTTCCTTGCGCAGGGTGCGTAGCGTGTCAGGTGCAGTATCCGCCTTGAAGCCGAGGCGCATATTCATCTTTACCCGGCCGACCGCAGAAAGGTCGTATCGGTCGGGATCGAAGAACAGACCACGGAACAGCGCCTCGGCAGTTTCCGGGGTGGGCGGCTCACCGGGACGCATGACCCGATAAATGTCGATCAGCGCATCGTCGCGATTGCTGTTCTTGTCCACCGCCAAGGTGTTACGGATCCATGGACCGTTCGCCTGGTCCACGGCGAGTGTCGGGAGGCGGGTAATTCCGGCCTCTTCCAGCGCAGCGAGTCGCGCTTCTGCCAGTTCCTCGCCGGCTTCTGCGTAGATTTCGCCGGTCTGGAGATTGACCATATCCTCTGCGACGAACCGGCCGAGCAGGTCGGCGCGGCCGACCAGCACTTCCTTCGTTGTCTCGGCGATTTTGCGTGCCTGCCGGGCGGTGAGCTTGGCATCCGCGTCGGCTACGACCTCGCCAGTGGCGGCATCGATCAGCGGCTCCAGAAGCTTGACGCCGCGGAATGCGTCGGGATCGAAGGGTCGCGCCCAGCCTTTCTGAGTGCGGTCAAATACCACCTGGCCGTAGAAATAGCTCAGGATCTCCTCGGCATCCATGCCGCGGATCTCGCCGGGCTCGACGGGTTCGCCCTTGGCGTCGCGGGCGGCTCGAAGCTGCTCTGTCGCGGTGCCTTCCAGCGCGTAGAGAAGGGTGGTGACTGGCAGCTTGCGCTTGCGGTCGATGCGCACATAGACGAGGTCTTTCGAGTCGAACTCGAAATCGAGCCATGAGCCGCGATACGGTATAACGCGGGCAGCAAAGAGGTATTTGCCGCTGCTGTGCGTCTTGCCCTTGTCATGATCGAAGAACACACCGGGCGAGCGGTGCATTTGCGATACGATGACGCGCTCGGTGCCATTGATGATGAACGTGCCGTTGTCGGTCATCAGCGGCATGTCGCCCATATAGACCGGCTGCTCCTTGATATCGCGGATGGAGCGGGCACCGGTATCCTCATCGACATCCCAGACGATCAGCCGGAGGATGACTTTGAGCGGCGCAGCGTAGGTCATGCCGCGCTGGATGCATTCCTCGACGTCGTATTTTGGTTCTTCGAGTTCGTAGTACACGAATTCCAGCCGGCCGCGCCCGGCGAAGTCGTCGATCGGGAAAACCGAGCGGAAAACCTCCTGAAGGCCGCTGTTGGTGCGGCTATCCGGGCGGACGTTCATTTGCAGGAACGCCTCGTAGCTGGACCGCTGCACGTCTATCAGGTTGGGCATCGGTGCCACTTCGGGAATGCGCCCGAAGCTGCGACGGATGCGATTGTATCTTGTGACCGACCTGGAAATTGCGTTCATCGACCGTCCTACTTGCCCAAGATGCCGAAAAGCATCATTCTGCGGTGCTTCCTCAACTCGCCCCTGACCGCCTGAGGCTTCAGATTTTGATGGGCGGGTTTCCGCAAAAACGGCTAAGCGGGCGGGAACACACCGATTCCCGCCCGTGCCGGCCTTGCGGCCTCACCCAGATTTTGCAGCCCTGCCCCTTACAGGGCGGCGATAAGTGATTCAGTTCGAGTCCTCAGTTTATTTGACCTCGACGGCAGCGCCCTGATCCTCGAGCATCTTGCGAATCTTTGCCGCCTCATCTTTCCCGATCGCTTCCTTCACCGTTTTGGGAGCACCTTCGACCAGGTCCTTGGCTTCCTTCAGTCCGAGGCCGGTAATGGTGCGGATTTCCTTGATCACATTAATCTTCTTCTCCCCCGCCTTCGTCAGGATGACGGTGAACTCCGTCTGTTCCTCGGCCGGAGCAGCGGGAGCCGCAGCTCCGCCTGCTGGTATGGCGGCCACTGCTGCAGGGGCGGCGGCGGAGACGCCCCACTTGTCCTCCAGCAGCTTCGAGAGTTCTGCCGCCTCAAGCACGGTGAGGCCGGACAACTCGTCAACCAGCTTCTGTAGATCTGCCATTTGCGTAGGTTCCTTAATCTAGACCCTGTTCGGTTCCATTCAAGCCGGATTTGCTGGCCTGTATCATTTTCAACACAGGTCTGCGGCTCAGCTTGCCGCCGCATGCTCTTCCTTGCGTGCAAAGGCGCCGAAGACCCGAGCGAGCTGCCCGGCCGAGCCTTGCAGCACGGCGGCAACCCGGGTTGCCGGGGTTGCGATCATGCCGATCAGGCCAGCTCGCAGCGTTTCCAGGCTGGGAAGCTCGGCCAAGGCTTTGACGCCGTCCGGGTCGAGCGTGCGGGCACCCAGCGAGCCGCCTACCACCACCAGCTTCTCGTTGCCGCGGCTGTAATCCACCGCGGCTTTGGCCACAGCGACTGGGTCGGACGACCAAGCCAGAGCGGTCGGCCCCTTCAGCAAGGGTTGGATTCCGGCGAACGGCGTGCCTTCAAGGGCACGGGTGGTAAGCCGGTTTTTCGCCACTTTGAACGTGGCCCCCGCGGCGCGCATGCGGCGGCGCAGATCCGTCGCCTCGGTCACGGTCAACCCCCGGTTGCGGGTGACCACGACCATCGACGTCTCGGCGAACACCTGAGCGAGCCCGGCAACGAATTCCCGCTTCTGTGCGCGGTCCATTCTCACTCCGTCTCTCAGGCTGTGCGCGTTTGGACGGCGCCCAGCCGGTTGCTCATTGAGCCGTCGCGTGACGACGGCCCGGTTCGCCTGCCCTTCAGTCGGAACCGCCAGGAAGCTCCGTCAGGAACCCCGGGCCACCCCGTCTCCCGCGCGCGGGCCGAAGCCCATTGCATCCAGGCGGATACGTGCGGTCTCGGACAGGTTCGGGTGTTTTCACGCACCCTGCCCGCCGCCGCGAACCGATAGGCCGCGACGGCGTATCTTGTTCATCCGGCCAAACTGGCGATGTCGAGCTGGATGCCCGGCCCCATGGTGGAGCTGAGCGCGGCACGTTTCACGTACGTGCCCTTTGCCCCGGCCGGCTTCGCCTTTTGGATCGCGTCAGCCAATGCGCGAGCATTCTGTACCAGCTTGTCTTCGTCGAAGCTGGCCTTGCCGATCCCGGCATGGATGATGCCGGCCTTCTCGGCGCGAAACTCGACCTGGCCGCCCTTTGCCGCAGTCACGGCGCCGCGCACGTCCATGGTGACGGTGCCGAGGCGGGGATTCGGCATCAGCCCACGCGGGCCGAGGATTTTACCAAGCCGGCCGACGACGCCCATCATGTCTGGAGTGGCGATGCAGCGATCGAAATTGATTTCGCCGGCTTGCACTTTCTCCGCCAGGTCCTCGGCGCCGACTACATCGGCCCCGGCGGCCTGTGCTTCCTCGGCTTTCGGACCGCGGGCGAACACGCCGACACGGACGCTTTTGCCGGTGCCGTTGGGCAGACTGATCAGACCACGGACCATCTGGTCCGCGTGACGGGGGTCGATGCCGAGATTCATCGACATCTCGATGGTTTCGTCGAACTTCGCCTTGGCGTTCTGCTTGATCAGCCGCACGGCGTCGGGCAGCGGGTAGGATTTGGCGCGGTCAAAATCGGCATAGGCGGCCTGCAGGCGCTTGTCGTGCGGCATCGGTCAGCCCTCCTCCACCGTCAGGCCCATGGAACGGGCGGAGCCGGCCAGCATGCGAACCGCGGCCTCCACGTCGCCGGCGTTCATGTCCTTCATTTTCTGTGCGGCGATTTCCCGCAACTGGGTCATGGTCACGCGGCCGACGGCGGCACCCTTGCCGGCGGCCGTTGACCCTTTCTCGATACCCGCGGCTTTCTTGAGGAAATGGCTGTTTGGCGGCGTCTTGGTGATGAAGCTGTAGGTGCGATCGGCGAACGCGGTGATCACCACGGGGACCGGCATGCCGGGTTCCATGTTCGCGGTTTGCGCGTTGAAATCCTTGACGAACTGCATGATGTTGAGGCCGCGCTGGCCGAGCGCCGGGCCGACGGGGGGAGACGGGTTCGCCTTGCCCGCGGGTATCTGCAACTTGATATAGCCGACGATCTTTTTTGCCATGACCCCTGGCCTCCGCGCCTTTGCCAAAGGACCGCGGTGCATGCGACGCTCCCAGCCCTCGGCTGGGAAGTCCTGCGTCTCCCGCGTTCCGGATGAAGCGCGGGCGTGTAGAGGATTGTGGGACCGGAGTCCAGGACCGGGAGTGGATTTTCAATCATGCAACACCCATCAAGCTGGCTCAGGCCGCTCTCTCATGGCCTCTATTGCGAGCCGGGCGATTTCCTGGTCGATCCGACCCGAGCCGTGAACCGTGCGGTGGTTACACATGCCCACTCCGATCACGCGCGCCCCGGCCACCGGCACGTTCTGGCGACCGCGGACACGCTGGCGCTGATGCGCGCGCGTCTGGGTGACGATGCCGGAGGAACGCAGCAGGCGCTGGGTTGGGGTGAGCGGATTACGATCAACGGCGTCCGGGTCTGGCTGGAACCGGCTGGACACGTCCTCGGCAGTGCGCAGGTCGTAATGGAGTTCCAGGGAACGCGCGTCGTCGCCAGCGGCGACTACAAGCGGCAGAAGGATCCCACCTGCACCGGCTTCGTGCCGGTGCCGTGCGACGTATTTGTCACCGAGGCGACCTTCGCCCTGCCGGTATTCCGCCATCCACCGCCTGAGCGGGAGATCGGCCGGTTACTCTCAAGCCTCGCGTTGTTTGCGGACCGGACGCACCTGGTCGGGTGTTATGCTCTTGGCAAATGCCAGCGGCTGATCGCGCTGCTTCGAGCAGCCGGTTGGGACCGACCGATCTGGCTGCATGGCGCACTGATGCCACTTTGCGCGGTTTACGAGGCGCAAGGCGTACGCCTTGGGGTGCTGCGGCCGGCAACCGGTGCTGCCAAGGCGGAGCTGGCGGGAGCGATCGTTCTTGCCCCGCCGGGGGCAATTGCGGATCGTTGGGCGCGTCGCCTGGCTGACCCGGTGGTGGCCCTGGCATCCGGCTGGATGCGCGTGCGCCAGCGGGCAAGGTCGCAAGGTGTGGAGCTACCGCTGGTGATCTCCGACCATGCTGATTGGGATGAACTGAACGCCACCGTCGAGGAGGTGGGCGCTCCGGAGGTTTGGGTGACGCATGGGCGGGAAGAGGCGTTGATCCACGCCATGGCCGCACATGGCATCACCGGGCGGGCGCTACGATTGGTGGGATACGACGAAGAGAGTGAAAAGGAGGACGGCTGATTCGAGGCGGACCTGCGCTGGCCGATCCTATGGGCGGCGTGGCGCGTTACGGGGTGTGTCAAAGGGAGACGGGTGATGGACGAACCGGAGACCTTCAGCTTCCAGGATGATGGCGCCATACCGAATTCGCGCCTGCCAATGCTGGTTTACCGACAGGCGGTGCCGGCTGATCCGGCCGAGATCGAACGCATCTTTGCCGTGAACTCCTGGCCGCCGGCATGGCGCGACGGGGTGCATCCGTTTCATCACTTCCATAGCACGGCACATGAGGCGCTCGGTGTGGCACGCGGTTCTGCACGCGTGCTGTTCGGAGGATCATCGGGCCGGACACTGGAGGTGCGGGCAGGCGACGTCGTGGTACTGCCGGCAGGCGTCGGCCACTGCCGCCAGGAGCAATCGGCGGATCTGCTCATTGTCGGGGCATATCCGCAGGGGATGCGGAGCGGGCTGGACACTCGTCGAGGCGATCCGCGTGAACATGAGGAGGTGTTGCGCAACATCGCCGAAGTGGCGGTGCCAGCTTGCGATCCAGTGGCCGGTCCCGACGGGGCGCTTCCGCGAATTTGGGCCCAGTGAGCGATTCGTCGAAGGTAGCGGATGAGGCCCAGCGAACTGCATCGGCATTTTCGTGAACTGCCGCTGGCTTCGCTGGCGGCGCTCGCCGGCGATACGGCCGCGGTGATACTGGCGCCGCACCAGGATGATGAAAGCCTTGGGTGCGGTGGGTTGATCGCTGCCGCGTGTCAGGCGGGGATGCCGCCGTTGGTTGTTTTCATTACTGATGGAGCGGCTTCCCATCCGGGATCCCGACGTTTTGGACCAGCCGCCCGGTGCGCCATTCGCGAACAGGAAGCCCGAAATAGTGCCGCAGTGCTCGGGCTGACGGATGATCGGCTGGTGTTTCTCCGTTTGCCAGACGGCGCCGCTCCGCATGACGGGGTGGCATTCGACGCTGCAGTTCTACGGATTGTCCAATTGGTTGAGAGGGAAAGCAGCCGGGCCATATTTGCGCCGTGGCAACATGATCCGCACGGTGACCATGTGGCGGCGTATCGGATGGCGAAGGCAGCGGCAGGGCGGACGGGGGCTCGGCTGCTATCATATCCGATCTGGGGGTGGACGCTGAGCGACGAGACAGAGCTGCCCGACGCTTTGCCGAATGGAATGCGGCTAGACATTGCGGGGCAGCTTGGCGTCAAGCGCGCCGCGATTGCGGCCCATGCCTCACAGCACGGCAAAGTAATTACGGATGATCCTGGTGGCTTCACTATCTCGGCGGAATTTCTGGCGCTGTTTGACGTTCCGTTCGAGGTGTTCCTGTGGGACGCCGCCTAACGTGCTCGCGAGCCGAGCCTTCGATCCAGCTCATATTTTGCGAGCAATTCGCGCATGCGGGAATCCAGCCAAACCGCCGTAATTTCCTGGGCGCTCGCTTGGATGCCCGCTTTCGCGGGCATGACGGGTAGAGAGTCGCGGGCATGACGGGTAGAGAGTCGTTGCCCTAATTTGAGGCGATCTGCTTCGAATGGTGCGCGCGACGAGAGGCGGCGGTGATGTGGACCGGCTGATGGGAGTGGAGCCGCTTGTGGTGCGCTACGGGCGCCGGGTCAGGCAATTCGGCCACTTCGTTGTCATCAGTGGGGCCGCGCAAATCCTGCGTCGTTGGGTTGAGTGACGGCAAGGGGGCGGGCCGGGCATTCGCGGCAATCATGGTCCCGGTGTCGCGCTGATCGTATATGAAGCCATAAGTCGGATAAACGGCGCCGAATGCGGCGTCTTCGCCCAGTTCGACCCGTACTGCCGTCCAGTCGTTATCCTCCGACACATCCACTACTGCAACGTCGTGACTGACATGGCCGCCAGGCCCCCAATTTGCCTGATCCACTTCGATTTCGCGGGGATTTATGATGCGGCTTACCACGGCGACATGACCGAGCCGCATGCGAGAATTGGAACGGAAGGTAAGTACGCTGCCGATTTTCGGCAGGCTTCCCCTGGCGTAGACGCCGGTGGCGTTGCCCCACCATTCCCAGGCATTGCCGGGAAGATCGATTCCGGAAGCTGAACGGGCATAAGGAACACAGGAGACGCCGAACCATACCGCGTGGCGGACCCGGGTCGCATGGGAGCGACCGGCTGTCGGGCGAATATGGAGGTGAGAGGTGGAGTGGTGGCTAGCGTTGTGCGTGCCGGCAAAGGCTGATGAACCGACGGTACTGAGTGCGAGCAGAGTGCCAAGAATCAACGATCTGCCACCGGTTGCCCGTGCGCGCATTCCACCCAGCTCCTTCTTAGCCCCAGACCTGTTTGGCGGTAGCCGCAGGGTTGCGGCGTTGACAACCCGGAAAGTGGCGGAAGGGCGGCAGGGGTGGCATTTTAGATGCCAACCCCTGTGGATAAGTGTTGAGGCTCCGATTATTATCCTATTCGAACATTGGCGAATCGCGACGCTACTGGCGACTCGGACGTCTAGACTGATTCTTTATTTGCAGGCGGTGATCATAATTTCGACAAGCAGCCTTGGATCTGCCAGATCTGCTTGAACGCATGCTCGGGCGGGAGCGCTACCGGCCGGCAGCCAGGCGCTCCAAATCTCGTTCATGGCATCGCGATCCCGAATGTCCTTGACCCAAATTTGGGCTTGCAGGAGGCGGGTTTTATCCGTGCCGTGGGTTTCAAGAATCTGGTCGATTTGGGCAAGTATCTCAGTCGTCTGTCCCTTGACGTCCTTGGACGTGTCGCGTGCAGTACATCCTTGCAGATAAACAAAACCGTGGAACTCCACAGCTTTGGCGAGGATTTTATTCGGCTCGGTGCGGGTGATTTTCGTCATGCTTGGCACTCCTTGCAATGTCGTGAGGTTGTATGGCGGGCGGGGATAGGCGGCAAGCCGGGAAGCTCCTTGACGGAATACAAATGGGCAGAAACGAACGGTCGCGCGATATGAGTGTTGCGAAGGGTGCGCTGCTTTCCTGGGGGTGTATCCGACTGTGAGATCGGCGAGACGACGGAATCAGGACACTGGGGAATGAGTAAACCGGTCTGGCATCCTGAGAGTCTCGCCGCCCGCATGCCCTTTCTGCGGCGTCGCGTGGCGCTGACCGCGGCGACCCGTGCGTTCTTCACCGGGCGAAAATACGTTGAGGTGGAGACGCCGTTCGTCGTTCCCGCGCCGGGGGAAGAGGTATATTTGCGGGCTTTCTCGACCATGCGGGAGTACCCGGACGGGCGGCTTGAGCCGCTCTGGCTGCACACCAGTCCGGAACTGGCGATGAAACGTCTGCTGGTCGGCGGGAGCGGGCCGATCTTCCAGATTGCCAGGGTGTGGCGGAATGCCGAGGGAAGTGACCTGCACGCGCCCGAGTTCACAATGCTGGAGTGGTATCGCCCAGGTGCGACCATGGCAGACCTGATGGACGAGACGGAGGCATTGATTCGTTCCGTGCTGCCACCGGTGGTCACTTGCCGCGGTGTGCGAACGACGCTGGACAGGTTCGATCGGATCTCCATAGCCGATGCTTTCGCGCGATACGTCGGGGCGGACGTGCTGGCGACCGCTGGCGATCCAGCGGCGCTTGCCGGGGATAGCGGGACGCGGCTGCGCCCGAACGAAAGCTGGGATGACCTGTTCTTCCGTCTTTTGCTGGAGCGGATCGAGCCGATGATCGGGCGGGAGCGACCGGTG
>DATDIC010000254.1:0-3197 GCA_036521275.1 Acetobacteraceae bacterium | reverse complement strand
CAGCAGGGTTGCACCCACGAACATCCCGATGATCCCACCCGTTGCCATACCGCCGAGCGCGCCGACCAGGATGACGGGCATCGGCACGTCCACGCCACGACCAAGCATCAACGGCTTGAGCACGTTGTCCGCCATGCCGGAAACGAGCAGAAGCACGGTGTAGATGATCGCCTCGCCGGTGCCGCTGCCGCCGCGCGACCAGATCCAGGCGATTGCCGGCAGCGTTACGATCACCGCGGGAACCTGGGCTATGCCAAGCACCAGAACTATCGCCGCAAGTGCCCCGGCCCATGGCACTCCCGCGACCAGGAGGGCAAGGCCTACGAGGATCGCCTGAATGAGCGCAACCCCCACCACGCCTTGTGCGACGGCGCGGATGGTTGCCGTGGAGAGGCGGGCGAGCCGAGCCCCGCGCTGCTCACCGGCAAGACGCTGAAAGACGGAGAGGCAGGCGCGGGCACCGGAGTCGCCGAAGGCCATGAAGATACCGGCGAGGACAAGGGCGGCGAGAAAGGCTAGCAGGCCCCCGACGATACTGGCGACGAAGCCGAGCGCGGTGCGGGCAAGCTCGCCGATCTTTGGCTGCATGCTTTGCACGAGCGCGGGCAGATCGTCGTGCGCCTGGGTCCACACGGCGGACAGCTTCGCGCCAATCACTGGCCAGGCCGCAACTGTCTCGGGCGGGGCCGGGATCTGCAACGTGTTCTGTTGCACGGCCTCAATCAGGGACCGGATGGAGTCGCCCAGTGAACTCATCAATAAGGTTATGGGCACTACGAACACGGCGATCCCGAACAGCACCAGCAGGGTCGCCGCGAGCCCGGAGCGTCCGCCGAGATAAGCCGCGATGCGTAGGTGCAGCGGGTAGAGTGTCACTGCGAAGATCAGGGCCCAGATCGCGAGCGGAAGGAAGGGTGCCAGAACGCGGTAGCAGAGCAGCGCCACGGCGAGGAGAACGGTAGCGCGTATCAGCACATCGAGGAGGCGACGCGCGAGGCGTTGTTCCAGGTCCGCGTCCGATGTGGAGAACGATATCATGATGAAGTCACCACACGATTTGTCCAACACTACACGCTGAGCCGAAGCGCGCCAAATCGGTTGAAGCCTCGTCAGCTTCGTTCCGTCCGTGCGGGCATTGGCGAATTTGGAAGCTGAGGCGCATACTGGGATGAGACAGCCGCCCGGCTAAGGTCTGCACTCCCTTGCATCGAATTGATCTGGGTCAATGCGGGGTGCCGGTTACTGTGCTTGTGAAGATGGGTTCGTGGAAAAGGTGGCGGTAGATGCACCCCTAACGGCCGATCTCTGTTGAGACTACTTTTTGGAGCATGGATCATGCAAGCAGATGATGGCGGCGGGTTTGCCACCGTGCGAGACCGGGTTCCGCTCGACCACGGTCTGACCGTCGGCCGTCAGGCGATCCCAGGGCAGGTCGTCCTCGATCATCCGAATGTCTCGCGCCGTCACGCGGCGTTTGAGATAGTGGACGGAACCGTTGTGCTGCGCGACCTTGGTGGCACCAACGGTACGTATGTCAACGGCCAACGCTTGCGCGGTGCTCGTCGCCTGGTCCAGGGTGACCGCATTGACATCGGCCCCTTCCAACTGACGTTCGATGGTACCGCGCTCACCAAGGTAGGACGCATAGGGAATGTCGAGCTGCTGGTCCGGGGCGTCAGCTACGATGTGCGCCACGGACAGGCCCGCGGAGTATCACGTCGTATTCTGCACCGAGCCAACCTGCGTATCCTCCCGTCTGAATTTGTCGCCATCATCGGTGCCAACGGGTCAGGTAAGTCCACATTGATGAACATCATGGCGGGTCGGATGCTCCCGAGCGAAGGGGCAGTCCTGCTTAGCGACTGTGACCTGCACGCCAATTTCCAAGCCCTGAAGCAGGACATCGCCTTTGTGCCGCAGCAGGACGTGCTCCATGAGCAGCTAACGCTGCGCCAGGCGCTCGATTATACGGCGCAGCTGCGGTTGCCGCCGGACACCACGGTCGAGCAGCGCCGTACAGCAGTGAACAACGCCGCCCGCAGCGTCGATCTGCTCGATCGGCTCGATCAACGTATTGGTGCACTCAGCGGAGGGCAAAAGAAGTGCGCCAGCCTGGCCAGCGAGATTCTCAACCGCCCCAGCCTGCTGCTCCTCGACGAGGTTACCAGTGGGCTGGACGAGAGCACCGACTGGCAGATCATGCGCCTGCTTCGACGTCTAGCCGACGACGGAGTAACCATCGTTGTCGTCACCCATACCTTGGCGAACGTGACGGAGTTTTGCGACAAGGTGATCTGCATGGGCCGTGGCGGCCAGCCAACCTTCGTTGGCACCCCCTCCGAAGTCTTGCAATTCTTCTCGGTGCACCGATTGGGAGAGGTGTTTGATCGCACGGATGAGCTTGGTGCCGAGTACTGGCGTGCCAGATTTGAAGCAACAACCAGCGCGACAATCAATTTGCCGAACGCCGCCGAAGCTCTCGGCAGCGCTCGGCATCCAGCGCTGCAGCACCCTCGTGATCCGGTGTTCGTCGCACTGATGCGCGTAATGCGCCAAGTAGGCATTCTACTACATCGGAATACGATCCTGTTGCTCTCCGATCGTCGTACGTTACTGATGGCTGCTGCTCAGAGCGTGCTCATCGGCAGCTTAATGGGCTACGCGTTTGGTTACTTTGGGACGGGGCAGGAGCGTGTCAACGCGGAGAACGCTCTTCTGCTACTGCTTGGGCTGAGCGCGATCTGGCTCGGCTGCAACAGCGCGTCGAAGGATATCGTCGGCGAACTTGGAGTTTTCCGACGCGAAAACGACGTCAACCTTTCGACTGCCGCATTCATAGGTGCGAAATATCTCGTGTCCTGCGCGTTCACCGTGTTGCAACTTGCGCTTGTCTATTTGCTTGTGATCGCGCTGGCGGACAGCATTCCCGGGGACCGTCTACAACAGTTTATGCTATTGACGATCGGTGCGATGGCAGGCACGGCAATGGGACTGGTGATCTCGGCGTTTGCCAACACGCGAGATCAAGCGACCACGATCGTTCCTCTGGCCTTGGTTCCTCAATTGATCTTGGCCGGTGTGCTGGTGCCAAAGCTGCCTGAGCTTGCCACAGCGGTGGCCAAGATAGCGGTCAGCGGCTATTGGTTGACCGAAGCGATGAAGTCGGTGTTCATCGCCGCCGAGGGACCAATCCGGAT
>DATDIC010000253.1:0-5731 GCA_036521275.1 Acetobacteraceae bacterium | reverse complement strand
CCGACTCTTCCAGGGACCGCTTGTATTCGGGGATTCCGTTCCTCGTACAGATCAGTCGTCCCTGGTCCTGCAGCTCCCGCATTCGCTCCGGTGTCCCGCGCCAGGCGATGAGAGAATCAGCTTGTTGTCTCCCCAGATCAGCTTGTTGATCCATCCGCCCTGCTGCCGACCGCGGCTGTCGAACAGGGCGCCATGTGCTTCGGTGGGTGGTTCGTCCAGGTGTTCCAGAGTCTGGAACGGGAGGACGGTGGTGCAGACGTCGCAGGTTTTGCCGTTCCAGACCAGTTCCACCTCGCGCTTATCCTCGAACAGGATGAAGCGTATCTTTCCGGCAGGGATTTGCCTTGCTGGATGAGGGTGATGAGGTCGCGCTTTTCGGAGTCGCTTCGGTCGTAGGAGGGTTTGTCCCGGCGCGGCATCGTCGATGTTCCTGGGTTCGGCAAAATGTCGGCGGTTTCGGTATGGCCGCACCAAAGGGGTTCACACGGAGAGCACCGAGGATGTCACGGAGAGCCACGGAGGTGGTCTGATTCGATTGTCTCAGTGGTCCTCCGTGACACCCTCCGTGTTCCTCCGTGTGGAACATTCTGAAATGACCGCAGGCAATATGCTCCATCCGTAGTCCTCGTGAAACTCACGGAAGCTCTGCACTGATGGCGGCGCGGAACTGATCGAACACCTGTTTGGCGACGTCGGGCTTGGCCAGGTTGCGGAGAATGACCGGGTCGCACAGGTCCACGGGGCTATCGAACAGATGGTCACGGATGAAATCGTGGATGGCGGGGTAGAGCAGATCGTAGCCGGTGACCAGACGCACGTCTTTCATGAGCTGACGGGCGAAGAAGGCAAACACGGAACGGTAATCGAGCGGCCCCGTGCCATCGAGAATGATGGTGTGGTCCGGCTCGTGGTCGAGCAGTGTCTTGAAGGTGATTTCGCGGGTCTGCTCCGGTGTGAAGGGTTTGACCTGTAGTTTCGGATTGCCAAGTGCGGCGGGGTTCAGCGCCGCCAGATTGGTGTACTCGCGATTGAAGCGCCGGCTGAGACGCGGCAGGGCAATATCCAGCACGGCTATGTCAGCGCTCGCGACGTAGGGCGGCGTTGGCGTAGCCAGAGTCGCGCCAACCCTTCACGCCCTCCCGGATTTTGGCGACGAGGGGTGGAAGAAGCTTTTCGTAAGCGGTCTTGCGCTGTTCCTCGGCAGCGGGGAACCAGCGGATGGAGGGATCGAGAATTTCGTAGGGGGCTTTGGGGAAGCCGGTGTGGAGAGCCATCGGGTACCTGATGCGATATCCGCAGTTTAGCCGCGGCACGGAAAGTTTGCACGCCCGTATTGGATTTGTAGAGTCACGGCGGGGGGTTTGCGATTCTACAAATTAGCGGCGGCACCGAGTTAGCCCGAATGCGCTTGTCCCGGCCCAGTGGTCGCGAGGGAATTCTGACGGATGACGGCGTTGCCCGCCCGACAGCGGGGTTGACCGCACGTCGCGCAACGCAGCAACATCCGCGCCGTCGAGGGAGACGGTGATGCAAGAATCGCAATCCGCCACAACCGCCAACGCCGATGTCAGGCGAAACGCGAACGTGGTCGTGCAGACTGCCGATGTTCGTATCGTCGAATATGTCCTGCAGCCGGGTGACAGGCACCCCTGGCACCATCATTCGCAGGTGACAGACCGGTTCTACTGTCTTGAAGGCGCCATCGGCGTCGACATCCGCGAGCCGGCGAAAAGCTTCGTTCTGCGGGCTGGCGAAAGTTGTGAAGTATCGCCCGGAACAGTCCATCACGCGAGCAATGCAGGAAGTGGTATCAGTCGTTACCTGCTGGTGCAGGCGGTTGGCAAGTACGACTATATCCGGGCCGATTGACGCGGATGGGGCCGCTTTCCCCCCCTCACCCCTCCCTCTCCCCCAAGCGGGGGAGAGGGGGTTGGGGGGAAGGGGTTGTGGGGGAGAGGGGTTGTGGGGGGAGAGGGGGTGGCGCGCGATTAGCGCGGCGGCTGAAGGGTCACACCGTAGCGGGCGTAGATGCTGGTGATCGTGCCGTTGGCGGAAAGATGGTCCAGCGCCGTGTCGATCGCGTCCCGCAACGCCGGATCGGGATGGCGCATGCCGATGCCAACGTTCCAGACGAGATCATGCTCGGCATCGTCCGGCGCCAGCACGGTGACCGGGTGATCGGGGTGGCGGGTGTTGTAATAGCCAGCGCTGATCGGTGACACCGCGGCGGCGGCGATCTGGCCGGCAGCGAGCGCATCCAGCATGTCGTCGTCGAACCCGTACACAGAGACCGGCACGTGCCGGCGATCCAGCGTCATCGCGGCGACCGACCCGCTCAACACCCCGACCTTGGTGCCGCCATTCAGCGCCGCGAACGACGTGACCGGGCTGCCGGCGGGAACGGCAAGCACCACGCCGCCGCGATAATAGGGTTTCGACAGCTTGATACCGAAGTCCGGCGGAGCGTCCGGGGCGTCGATGGTATCGAGTATGATGTCGCAATTGGTGCGCGGCACCTGATAGGTGATCAGGATCCAGTCCGTCGTCAGCGAGACGCCGAGCTGGCCGGCCAGGGCGCGTCCGAGCTCCACCTCGAACCCGGGCGGATTGGCGGTGCTGCTGGCGAAGGGCAGCGAGTTGGGATGCGCGCACATGCGGATGACGCCGCTTTCCCGCACCGCGTCCAATGTGCGCGCGCGGACGGTGGCTGAACCGGCGGCGGCGAGAAGTGTCAGCGCGATCAGCGCATATCCAAGCGGCCTGCTCATTTCGGCTCCGGCTTCAGGGAACGGATGTAGTGGATGATGGCGTCGATGTCGGCGTCGCTGAAGGTGGAGCCGAAGGCGGGCATGGATCCCTCCTTGCCGTGCTTGATGCGGTTGCGGATGAAGTCATCGTCGCGCTTGGTGTCCATGAGTTGCGGCCCCCTGCCGGCGGCGCGTCCACCGTCACTGTGGCACCAGCCGCAGGTGGTGGCAAAAAGCTGCGGGACATTGAGCGTGGATTTCGCCGGGGTCTGCTGGGCGCTCGCCATGTGCGGCGCCGCCGCAGACAGCAGCGACAGGATGGCCCAGGCAATTCGGTAGATGATCGGCATGCGGGTGCTAGCGAGGAAGCGCCGCCTGGGGCGAAGCTGCCCCAGGCGGGTCCCGGTACCTATTTCAGCGCATAGACGACCAGCACGCCGTCATCGCGCGGCATGCTCTTGTAAGGCTCGCCGAAGGTGGGCGCGAAGTCGTCGCTGACCATGCCGCCGAAGCCGGCAACCACGGCTACGTATTGCTTGCCGTTGGCGGAGTAGCTGATGATGCCGCCCTGATGGCCGAGGCCGTCGCTGTGGCTCCAGAGCTCGGCGCCGCTGTCGGCGTCGTAGGCGTGCAGCACGCCGCGGCTATCGGGGACGAACAGCAGGCCGCCGGCGGTGGTCAGAAGGCTCGCCATCGGCGGTTCGGGGAAACGGATTTCCCACTTCTTGGCGCCGGTGATCGGATCGCGGGCGTCCACGTGGCCGTAGATCTCACCGCCGGGAGGCGGGACGAGCTTGAAGTTGGCGCCGATGTTGAGCTGCACGACCGGCTCGGTCACCGGCGTCGTCTTGACGACGTCGAGGTCCATGCACCATTCGTTGCCGACCTTGTACCAGAGGCCGGTTTTGGGATCGTAGCTGCCGGAGTTCCAGCTTACGCCGCCATCGATCGCCGGACAGAGGGGTGTTGACTGGTGGCCGGCGGAGAAGTCGCGCCGCCCGCTAAGCTCGCCGGTCTTGGGGTCGATCGATTTGACGAAGTTGCTGTTCTGCAGCAGGGGATAGACGTTTTGCAGCTTGAGATCGGCGTCATAGACGAACACGTAGCCGCTCTTGTTCGGGTGCACGATGAATTTCTGGCCGTCGCGATTGATCATCACGAATTCGCCGATGGCGCTGTCGAAATCCCAGGTGTCGTGCGGTAGTTCCTGGTGAAAGAATTTGAGCTGGCCGGTGTCGAGGTCGAGGCCCAGCACCGAGGTGGTATAAAGGTTGATGCCGGGGCGGGAGCCGGAATTCATCCAATCGGATCCGGCCCAGTCGTAGAGCGGCGCCGGATTGGCGGTACCCCAATAGACGGTGTTGGTGTCCGGATCATAGGTGCCGGGCATCCAGCCGCCACCGCCACCGGTGCGCCATGAATCGTTGCCCCAGGTCTTCATGGAGTTGTCGTCGGGGGCAACGGTGTCGAAGGTCCATTTCACTTTGCCGGTCGCTGCATCGACACCATAGATCGGGCCGCGGCCGGGCCACTCGCCGCCCTGGCTGCCGATGACGACGGTGCCCTTGGCGTATAACGGCGCGCCGGTGAAGCCGACGGTGAGCTTCTTGGAATTCTGGAGCTGCGTATCCCAGACCGGCTTGCCGGTCTTCATGTCGAGTGCAATCAGCCGGCCATCGACGGTGCCGACGAACAGCTTGCCTTCGCCGAGCGCCGTGCCGCGATTGTAGGGGGAGTGGGTTTGGCGGGCGATCAAATCCTCATCCAGTTCGGGGAAGTAAGACCAGATCACCTTGCCGGTGCTGCCATCGAGCGCGAAGACGCGGCTGTACGATCCGGTGTAGTAGAGCACGCCATCGGCGGCGAGCGGCATGGATTGCAGGCCGCGCGTCGATTTGCCGGGGATATGGATCCAGGCGACGGCCAGGTTGCCCACGTTGTTGGTGTTGATCTGATCGAGGCCGCTGTAATTCCAATCCTTGTAGGAGCCGTGATAGCTGAGCCAGTCATTGGGGCTGCCGGTGGCGATCCGCGCGGTGTCGATCGGCTGGGCGGAGGCCGGCAGAGGCGCCATCCACGTCCCGGCGGCGAAGGCGGCGCCGGCGATGAGTTTCTGTGCTGCCCTGCGCATTTTGTCTCTCTCCCGTTGTTTTGGCGATTTGATTTGGTCGTCCCGAGCTTTTGATGCGCGCCCGGCGTGCGAGGGTATATAGGATTACCCACGCGTGCACCAGTGTCAAAGGGGTGCGGGACCATACGATTACATATGATACGCGGGAGAAACACCAACGCCCCTGGAACGGCGGCGGGGGTGGGCGGCTGACAGTTTGATCTGTCGCGGATGCGCGATGAAAACGCGGCGGGCCGGTGTCGCCACCGGATCACCGTGCCGAGGCGGGTGCGCGGAAGCTGTGGCGGACGGTCAGGGTTGCGAATATTTGGCCTGATTCAGAAACTCACGCGAATATTCAAGAAAGTCGTGCAAGAACGTCTGTGCGATCGCAGATAACGGGCGCGACCGGGAGCATACGACGGCGGTACCGATCGTCATCGGGGGTTCCAGCGGTCGCAGGACGACGCCGCGTCCCACATATTCGCTTGCGCTGAAGGGGTCCACGATAGCGATGCCCATCCGCTCGGCGACAAGAATGCAGGCGATCACCGAAAACGACGTCTGGATAGCCTGGTGCCGTCTGACTGCGTGAAGGATATTGTTGATCGGGTGGGTGCTGGGCTTGCGCAGCAGCACGAAATCCTGGTCGTGAAGGTCTTGCGCGCGGATGGTCTTTTTTCGTGCCAGACGATGGCCCGTCGGCATTGCAACCACCGCCTTGTCTTCGAGCGGATAGATGATGAGAGATTCCCGATTGAACGGAAACGCCGTGATCCCGATGTCGTAGTGGCCTGTCGTTACGCCGTCGCGGATGACGGAGGATGGCAAACCCTCGATCGAGACGTTCAGGTTCGGGCGCTGGCGGCAAAAC
>DATDIC010000252.1:0-8322 GCA_036521275.1 Acetobacteraceae bacterium | reverse complement strand
GCGCTGGCTGAACTGCAGCAGGCGGGGGTGCGCTCCGCAATGGTGTTCTCCAACGGCTTCCCGGCGGCGGCCGAGGCCGCGTACCGCGCCCTGGCCGCCACCAGCCCGATGGCGATTCATGGCCCGAACTGCATGGGACTTATCAACCTCAACGATCCGCTACGGCTCTACCCGTCCACCGTGACCGACAAGGTGGTGCCGGGGCGTGTAGCACTGATTGCGCAGTCGGGTTCGGCGGCGATCTCGCTGATGAACTCGATCGCGGTCGGCCTGTCCAAGGTGATCACCATGGGCAGCGAGTGGCAGGTGACCGCGCCGGACTACATGCGCTGGCTGGCGGCCGACGATGCGACCGTGGTGATCGGCGTGGTGCTGGAGTCCATCAAGGACCCCGATGCGTTCGCCGTCGCCGCCGCGCGCATCCGCGATGCCGGCAAGTCGCTCGCGGTGCTGAAGGTGGGCCGGTCGGAGGTCGGTGCAGTGGCGGTGAAAGCGCACACCGGGTCGATGATCAGCCCCGCCGACGCCTATGAGTCGTTCTTCGACTCGTGCGGCATCCCGACCACGCGCGACTATGACGAGCTGATCGCGACGCTGGAGTGCTTCGCCACCTGCCGTGCGCGGCCACGCGGTGCCCGCATTGGCATCATCGGCATCTCCGGTGGCGAGACGGCGCTCGCCTGCGATGTCGCGGCGGATCAGGGCCTGACGCTCGCGCAATGGACCCGAGCGACGGAAGCAGCGATCCGGTCGGCGCTGCCGGGCGCTGCCGGGGTCAATCCGCTCGATCTTGGCTCCACGCCCAATCACACCGTTGCCCAGGACGGGCCGGCGATTGCCACGATTCTTGACGATCCGGAGGTGGATCAGGTTCTGGTCGTGCAGGATTGCCAGGCGACCTTAACGCCCACCATGCGCGGCAACTACACACCGCGCATCCAAAGCTACGGGCAGTACGCGGCATCGACCAGCAAGCCACTGGTGATGATCTCCCCCACCGCCGAGAACACCCATCCGGAGATCGTCGCCGCAATGGCGGAGCAGGGGGTAGCGGTGCTGCGCGGGTTGCGGCCCGCTATCGTGGCGCTGCGCAACCTGGGTATCAGCGCCGCGCCGCCACCCGCGGAAGGCTGGCGCGCGGGAACGCCGGACAGTGCGGCAGCGGCACTGGTTGCCGAAATCGCCGATTGCCGCGGCGCGCTGCCGACGGCGCTCAGCAACCGCATCCTTGCCGCTTACGGCATTCCGCTGGTGCGCTCGGCGCTGGTCGGTTCGGTCGCGGAGGCAATGGACGAGGCGGAGCGCATCGGATTTCCGCTGGTGGCAAAGATCGCCTCGCCCGACGTGCCGCACCGGTCGGAACTGGGCGGTGTGACGCTTGGCATTGCGGATGCCGCGGGCCTGCGGATGGCGCTGGAGCGGATGCGCCACAGCGTGCTGGCGGTTCGCCCGACAGCGCGCATCGACGGGTTCGAGCTGCAGGAGGAACTGACGGACTGCGTGGAGGCTGCCGCCGGCTTCATTGCGGCCGCGCCGTTCGGGGCCCTGACAATGGTGGGCAGCGGCGGCGTGCTGGTGGAACTGGAAGACGATCGGGCCGTCGGGCTCAGCCCGCTGCCGCCGGCGCGTGCGCGCGAGATGATCGGCCGCACCCGACTGGGGCGGCGGATATCCGGCTACCGCAAGCTGATGCCGCCGACCGATCCCGCCGGTCTGGCCGATCTGCTGGTCCGGCTGTCGGCTTTGGCGGCGGCACTATGCGGATCGGTGGCCGAATGCGATCTGAATCCCGTGCTGATCCGCAAAGGATCGGGCGAGGTGCGCGTCGCGGACGTGCTGATGGTGGCCGGGGAGGGGGGTATTACGGATCGCGGCTGAGACCCCGACTGGCGAGGGAGTCCAGATACCGGGCCCAGCGTTCGGGATATTCGCGGCCAAGCTCGTGCAGATAGTCCCAGGAGTAAATACCGGTATCGTGCAGGTCGTCGAAGATCAGGCGCACCGCATAGTTGCCAACCGGTTCGATCCCGATGACCCCGACATGCCGGCGCCCGGCGATCAGCTTGCGCTCTCCCGGGCCGTGGCCCTGTACCTCGGCGCTGGGACTCTCGACACGGAGATATTCCACCGGAAGCGTGAAACGCATTCCGTCGGCAAAGGCAACGTCCAGCGTGCGGTCGGCGCGGTTCAGGCGCAGTTCGGTAGCTTCAGGCATGAGCGCATGTCGGCAAGCGGCCGATGCAGCACAAGGAAGCATGGAGACACGGAGGCGCTGAGGACTCCGAATGTGGGGCCGGCGGAAGGTCGCCGACACTGCACATGGATCTCCCTGTCGCGGTGTCTCTGTGGTGAAATTCTGTTGAACCGGCCACCCTCTACTCCTCGAGCGGACGCGCTTCCTCGGGCAGCATGATCGGGATGCCGTCGCGTACCGGGTAGGCGAGACCTGCTGCTCGGCTGATCAGCTCGCCGCGGTCGCGGTCATATTCCAGCGGTCCCTTGGTCACCGGGCAGACCAGGATTTCCAGAAGGCGGGGATCGACAGGCGCCGGGCGTGCGGGATGATCGGACATGGGTCAGCTCACGTTGCGGCTGGATTGGCCGTCCTGGCTGGCGGCACCGATCTGCAGCAGGGCCAGCAGCGCACTCGCCCGCTCGGCTTCGGTGGGTGCCTCCAGCAGGGCCTGCTTTTCCGGTGCTTCAAACGGGCAGATCATCGACAGGGTAACCACCAGCATATCGTCGGGGATTTTGCGGATCGCGTCCCAGTTCGCCTCCAGCCCCCGGCAACCGAAGTAGCGGCGAAGGGCACCAAGCAGGATTTCCCGCGATACGCCGATCGGGCGGGGATCCAGCCGCAAATCGTCGCCGTAGCCGGCAACGTTCCCCCGCACGCGACGATAGCCGCGACAAAGGCCCAGCTCGTCCTGGACGGAAAAGCGGATCACCCCCACCAGCGTGATCAGGAACCGGCCGTCATCGGTTTCACTGAACGAGGCGAGGCGGCCAAGGCAGCCGATCTGATACAGGCCGGGGCCGAACTCGGTCGCCGCCGCGGTCGGGTCGGGCTGGATCATGCCGAAGACGCGGCCGGCGCCAAGCGAATCCTCGACCATTGCCACGTAGCGCGGCTCGAAGATGTTGAGCGGCAGCCGCCCGCGCGGCAGCAGCAATGCACCCTCGAGCGGAAACACCGGGAACTCCGCCGGCAGCTCTTCCGCGCGAGGGTGAAAGCACGCCATCAGGAGAACAGCAGCGCCGACAGCTTGCGGCGCGCCGCCATGGTGGCCGGATCCTCGAACCCCCAGGCCTCGAAGAATTTCAGTAGCTGAAGCCGCGCGGCCTCCTCGTTCCAGGCGCGATCGCGACGGATGACCTCCAGCAGGTGGTCGGCGGCTTCGTCGCGGTTGCCGGCTGCGTTGAGCGCCGTGGCGAGATCGTAGTGCGCCTGGAAGTCGGCCGGGTCGGCAGCCACGCGGCTTTGCAGCGTCTGGAGCTGCGAACGGGCCTCACGGCCTTCCTGGGCCAGCGCCAGCGCGCTGCGGGCGCCCACGATCTCGGCGTGCTCGGCGATCGCGGCGGGAACCTCCTCCAGCGCATTCCGGGCCCGCTCTTCCTGGCCCATGGCCATCAGCGTGCGGATCAGGCCGCCCCAGGCATCAGGGTTCTCCGGCTCCTCGTCCAGCAGGGCACTGAACAATTCGCTGGCGGTCTCGGTATCGCCGGAGTCGAGGGCGGCGCGGGCGTCGGCCAGCAGATCGGCGGAGGGCATGGAGCCGCCGGCCAATTTCAGCAGCGATTCGACGAAGCGGCGCACCTCCGATTCCGGCTGGGCGCCCTGGAACAGGTCGGCGATCTGGCCGCGGTAGAAGGCGGCCACGGTGGGGACGGATTGTAGCGGCAGCCCGATCTGGGCGAGCTGCTGGACCAGTGCACGGTTCTTGTCGATATCGATCTTTACCAGCTTCACCCGGCCGCCGGCGGCGCTGACGACCTTTTCCAGCGTCGGGGTAAGCTGCTTGCACGGACCGCACCACGTGGCCCAGAAATCCACCAGGACGGGGATCTGGCGGGAAGCCTCGACCACGTCCTGCATGAAGGTTTTCTGATCGCCGTCGACGATCATGGCCTCGGGAGCACCGTTCTGCTTGGTCTGGCCGATAATCACATCCATGATGGCTGGACTTCCTGTGTTCCGGGTGGGCTGGCGCGTTCGCCTGCGTGTTGGGCAATTAGATGTAACCGGAAGTCACACAGACAAGCGGAGCGAGGCGGACCATGCGGCCGGCCGCGGATCGCGTCCAGGTGTGCCCGGCCGGCGCCGCGCTAGCGGCGCAGCAGCGTGGTGTCGTGCAGCGTCGTGTCCTGCCCGCGCACCGGGTCGGCAATCGCTTGTTCCAGGCTGCCGGCGCCCTTCCATTCATGCGGCGGACGGGCGTGACCTTCGTCGCCGATCTGGTCGATATCCCAGTAGATTTCCAGCCGGTGCCCGTCCGGGTCTCGGAATTCCACCGCGATCTGGCACCCGGCGCGCCGGCGCCCGTCGAAATCGATCGGCACCTGGTGATGGCGCAGATGCTCACGCGCGCGGACCACGTCATCCAGCGTGGCGACCTCGAAGGCCACGTGGTGCAGGCCGGCGCCGGCAAGCTGCTCCTCGGTCGCCTGGAACAGCGCAATGCCATGATGGTCCGTGTTGCAGCGCAGGAATACGGCGCCGCCGGGCATCGTGCCGTCGGCATATACGTCGGAAATCTGGAACCCGAGGATCTGGGTATAGAAGCGCGCGGAACGTTCGACATCCCTTACATGCAGCGCGATATGGCCGAGCTTGCCGATGCGGAACGGCAGTCCCTGTGGGCGTTCGAGCCGGCTGATGGCGTCGGTGTCCATTGGTTGCTCCCTTCGGAGTTGCCGCCGCACTGTAGCGGCGCCACTGCGATCGTTTCAACGCACCGGCTCCATGGCGGTCGGCCACGCTCACTAGCCGCGCGTGAAGACACCGACATGCTGGGCGATGACAGTCACACACGTGCCGGCGCCGAGTGCCCATAGCGGGTTGCGGCGGCTGGCGACGACGAAAACCGCAGTCGCCACGCTGATCAGCACGGTGAGGACACCGCGATCCGCGACCCGCATCATCGACACGCCGCTCGCCAGGATCAGCCCGAGTGCAACGGGGATCAGTCCATCCCGCAACCGTCCGATCCATCGCCGGTCGGACCAGCGAGCCATCCCACGCGCGACGAAGAATGCCAGCGAGCAGGACGGCACCATGATGGCGAGGGTGGCAACGAGGAGGCCGGGAATCCCGGCGAGCTGCCAGCCGATCAGGCTTACCATGATGATGTTGGGACCGGGTGCGGCGTGGGAGATAGCGAAAATGCCGGCAAATGTGGCATCGTTCATCCACCCCTGCACATCGACCACCTGCCGGTGAATTTCCGGAAGAACGGCATTGGCGCCCCCGATCGAGACGAGGGAGATGATGCCGAACACGCGCGCTATCTGCAGTAGCAGCCAGCCGGTCACGCGCGGCGCTCCAATGCAGCCCCGACGAGACCCAGCGGGATCACGACTGCCACGACCGGAATCAGCGGCCACTGCAGCAGCCCGACACCGCCGAAGGCCAGCGCGCTTACCAGCAGGGCAAATCGTGTCGGCCTGATCTTTCGCGCCATCTTGATGGCCGTGCCCAGGACGAGACCGGCGGCGCCCGCCGCCGCCCCAACCAAGGCGGCATTGACCTCGGGGATTGCGGCAAAGCGTTCATAGACGGCCCCGAGCGAGGTCACGATCACCAGCGGAAGCGCCATTTGGCCGAGCAGACAGAGCAGCACGCCGGCAACGCCCTGAAAGCGGTCGCCGATGATCACGGCGGCGTTCATTGTGTTCGGGCCGGGTAGAATTTGCCCGATCCCCAGGATCGCGGCGAACTCCTTTTCATTCAGCCAGGCCCTTTCCTCGACAATGACATGCCGCGCCCATGGCGCGATGCCACCAAAGCCGAGCACGCCGATTTTCAGGAAGCCGACAAACAGCTCGCTCTTGCTTACGATCCGAGCTGGGATTTCGATTGTATTGTCCTGCCGCATGCTTGGCGCGTGCCGTGTTGTCGATGGTCCGGCGAATATAAAGATCGGCGGAATGGCGAGCCTTCAATAGAAGGTCGAAATAGCCTTAAATCGGGCCATGGCCAGACATATTCGGGCGCACCAGATCGAGCACGTTCCCAGGCCGATCATTGCCGTCGGGAACGAGTATCCGGCGGGGCATGTGCACCCATCACACCAACATCGTCGCGCGCAACTGCTGTTTGCCGAGCGGGGAACGATGCTTGTGCAGACGGCGCGCGGCACGTGGATGGTGCCGCCGCATCAAGGCATCTGGATTCCTGGCGGGGTCGCTCACAGCATCACGATGCTGAGCCCGGTGGCGACCCGCAGCGTCTATCTTGAGCCGGAGGTAACGACCGGAATAGCAGATCAGTGCCACGTCATCGGGGTATCGCCGCTTCTTCGCCAGCTCCTCATCGCAGCAGTTGATCTTCCATCGGCCTATGATCCTTCCAGCCGAGGTGGAAAGCTCATGTCGCTGCTGATCGACGAAATCCAGGGTGCGCCCGTCCTGTGGCTATGCCTGCCGGTCCCAGTCAATGCGAAGCTCGCGGCACGCTGCCGGCGCTTCATCGAGCGGCCGACAGCGCAGGATACCATCGCAATCTGGAGCCGGGATCTCGCCTTGAGCCGGCGGAGCTTCACGCGCCTGTTCACGCGCGAGACCGGCCTGACCTTTTCTGTGTGGCAACGGCGGGCCTGCCTGCTTTCGGCGCTTCCGCGTCTGTTGAATGGCGAGCGAGTCACGACGATCGCGTTGGATCTGGGCTACTCGAGCCCGGCCGCCTTCGCAACGATGTTCAAGAAGCTGGTCGGCACAACGCCGCAAGCCTACCGAAGCAGGACACCAGCCGTCACTTGATCACAGGCCGCCAGGGCATCCCGCGTCCAAACCCAACGAATCGAGATTGCCCGCAGCCCCGGCGACACGTATCCCATCGCGAAGACCCATCGAGGCGCTCATGGCCGGCTGGCAGTTCTGGATCGATCGCGGCGGTACATTCACCGACATAATCGCCCGTGCGCCCGACGGGCGACTGTCCACGCACAAGCTGCTGTCGGACAATCCGGGGCGATACCAGGATGCCGCCATTGCCGGGATAAAGTCCGTGCTGGGGGTTGCGGCGGACGCGCCGATCCCGCCCCAGCTCGTGGACAGCGTGAAGATGGGCACCACGGTTGCCACCAACGCGCTGCTCGAACGCAGCGGTGAGCGGACGCTGCTGGTGGTGAACCGCGGGTTTGCCGACGCGCTGCGCATCGGCAACCAGGCCCGGCCGCGCCTGTTCGATCTGGAGATCAAGCTGCCCTCGATGCTGTACGAGCGTGTCATCGAGCTGCCAGGACGCGTCGGCGCCGACGGTACCGAGCTGGAGGCGCTGGACGAATCAGCGGCCCGTGCGGCCTTCATCGAGGCGCGGCAAGCCGGCATTGCCGCCTGCGCGATCGTGCTGATGCACGCCTGGAAGTTTCCCGCGCACGAGCAGCGGCTGGCGGAGTTGGCGCGCGCGGCGGGGTTCACCCAGGTTTCGGCCAGCCATGTCGTCAGCCCGCTGATGCGGCTGGTGCCGCGGGGCGACACCACCGTGGTCGATGCCTACCTGTCGCCGATCCTGCGGCGCTATGTCGATCATGTCGCGGCCGAGTTGGCCGGCGTGCGCCTGTTCTTCATGCAGTCGAACGGCGGGCTGGCGGAGGCGCATAGTTTCCAGGGCAAGGACGCGATCCTGTCCGGGCCGGCCGGCGGCATTGTCGGCGCGGCACGCACCGCCACGATGGCCGGACTGGACCGCATCATCGGGTTCGACATGGGCGGCACCTCCACCGATGTGGCGCTGTATGCCGGCACGTTCGAGCGGGCGTTCGAGACGGCCATTGCCGGTGTGCGGATGCGCGCGCCGATGATGGCGATCAATACGGTCGCAGCCGGCGGCGGATCGGTCCTGCATTTCGACGGGGCGCGGTTCCGGGTAGGACCGGACTCGGCCGGTGCTGATCCGGGTCCCGCCTGCTATCGGCGCGGCGGACCGCTGACGGTGACCGACGCCAATGTCTGCGTCGGCAAAATCCAGCCGGCGCACTTCCCTCCGATCTTCGGCGCGCATGCCGACCAGCCGCTCGACGCCGCCATCGTCACCACGAAGTTCGCCGAACTCGCCCGCGAAATCGGCGACGGCAAAACCCCGCAACAGGTGGCCGAGGGCTT
>DATDIC010000251.1:0-8587 GCA_036521275.1 Acetobacteraceae bacterium | reverse complement strand
AACCGAAGCTGGCCCCCCGCTCGCACAACAGGATGTCCTGATTGCCCGTTGCGGCAATCTTCGCCGCGACATTCGCCATGTCCCACGGCGCCAGGAACTGGCCTTTCTTCACATTGATCGGCTTGCCGGTTCGCCCGGCCGCGATCAGCAGGTCGGTCTGTCGGCACAAAAAAGCCGGAATCTGCAGCACGTCCACCGCCTCCGCCGCCGGCGCGCACTGCTCCGCAGCATGCACGTCGGTCAGCACCGGCAGCCCCGTCCGCTCGCGCACCTGCGCCAGAATCTCCAGCCCCGCCGACATCCCTACACCGCGCGCGGCACGGGCGCTGGTGCGGTTCGCCTTATCGAAGCTCGACTTGTAGATCACCTTCACGCCGGACCTGTCCGACATCTCCCGCAGCGCTGACGCCACCTCCAGCGCGTGCGTCTGCGACTCGATCTGGCACGGTCCGGCGATCAGCACGAACGGCAGCTCGTTGCCGATCCCGACGCCGCCCACCATCACCACGCGCTGCTCGCTCATGTCCATCTGCTCCTCGCCAGGCCGTACAGGCTGATCGCCATCCAGAACGCCTCGATCACCACCGACGGCAGGTTCCATTGCACAAAGAACGACAGGAAGATCAGCGCCGACCCCAGCAGGTTGGCGGCCGGAAAACGCCAGTCCTGCGACGAGAGCCACCGCTGCTGGTTGGCGAAATACGCCGCGATGATCAGCGCCACCCCGACAAATCCCAGCACCACTAGCAACTGGCGAATGATCAGACGAACCGTGCCTGCCGCACCGCCGCCTCGATGAACCCGGCGAACAGCGGGTGCGGCGCGAACGGCTTGGACTTCAGTTCCGGATGGAACTGCACGCCGATGAACCAGGGATGCTCCGTCAACTCGATCGTCTCCGGCAGCACCCCGTCCGGCGACATGCCGGAAAAGCGCATGCCGGCCGCTTCCAGCTCCTCCCGATAATGCACGTTCACCTCATAGCGGTGACGATGCCGTTCCTCGATGACCGGTGCGTTGCCATAGATCGCACGCACCAGGCTGCCAGGGCGCAGCACGGCCGGATACACGCCCAGCCGCATCGTGCCGCCCAGGTTGCCGCCTTCCATCCGCCGCTCGATCTCATTGCCGCGCGCCCATTCCGTCAGCAATCCCACCACCGGGGTCGCGCACGGACCAAACTCGCTGGATGACGCGTCGCACAGCCCCGCGAGGTTTCGCGCCGCCTCGATGACCGCCATCTGCATGCCGAAGCAGATACCGAAGAACGGCACCTTCCGCTCCCGCGCGAAGCGCACCGCCTCGATCTTGCCCGGCGTTCCGCGTTCACCGAATCCGCCCGGCACCAGGATGCCGTCCACGCCCTCCAGCCGCTGCACCGCGTCCGGTTGCTCGAAAATCTCGCTGTCCAGCCACTCCAGCCGCACCTTCACGCGGTTGGCGATCCCGCCATGGGCCAGCGCCTCGGCGAGCGACTTATAGCTGTCCAGCAGGTTGGTATATTTGCCAACGATCGCGATCCGTACCTCGCCCTCCGGCGAGCGCACCGTATCGACAATCCTCTCCCACCGCGACAGGTCCGGCGTGCCGTCCTGCACCAGGCCGAAATGCCGCAGCACCTCGCGGTCCATTCCCTCGCAATGATAGCGCAACGGCACGGCGTAGATCGTATCCACGTCCAGCGCCGCGATCACCGCCTGCGGGCGTACATTGCAGAACAGCGCAATCTTGCGCCGCTCGCCCTCCGGGATCGGCCGATCGCAGCGGCACAGCAGCATCTGCGGCTGGATGCCCACATTCAGCAGTTCCTTCACCGAATGCTGCGTCGGCTTGGTCTTCAGCTCGCCCGCGGACGGGATGTACGGCACCAGCGTCAGGTGCACGAACATCGCCCGCTCCGGCCCCAATTCGTTGCTGAGCTGGCGGATCGCTTCCAGGAACGGCAGGCTCTCGATATCGCCGACGGTGCCGCCGATCTCCACCAGCACGAAATCGAACGAATCGGTCCCGCGCAGGATCATCTCCTTGATCGCGTCGGTGATGTGCGGGATCACCTGCACCGTGGCGCCCAGATAGTCGCCGCGCCGCTCCTTGGCGATCACGTCCGAATAAATGCGCCCGGTGGTGGCATTGTCGGCCTTGGTCGCGTGCACGCCGGTAAAGCGTTCATAGTGTCCCAAATCGAGGTCGGTCTCGGCCCCGTCATCGGTGACGAACACCTCCCCGTGCTGATACGGGCTCATGGTACCCGGATCGACGTTCAGATAAGGATCGAGCTTGCGCAGCCGCACGGAAAACCCCCGCGCCTGCAACAGTGCACCTAGCGCCGCCGCAGCGATTCCCTTGCCAAGAGAGGAGACCACGCCGCCGGTGATGAAAACGAACCGCGTCATGGGCGGCCAGTATAGAAACCCGACTCGGGCTGCGGGAAGCCCCTATGTCGGGCGGGCGGCATGCGCGCCCCCCCGGCCCGTCATGCCCGCAGATCCGTTCAGATCCGTCATGCCCCGAGATCCGTCATGCCCCGAGATCCGTCATGCCCGCGAAGGCGGGCATCCACGGAAAGCCCCACGAAGTTCCGGGAGTTCGGCCTGGATTCCCGCTGTCTCGCGAGACTGGAACCCCCGATGCGGTCCGGAATATTTAGTGCGGGACCGAGCCCCCAGCCGGCGCGGCCGGCGCCGGTGTTGCCGGTGAACCGGCCGGCGCCGGTGCCGCCGGTGAACCGGCCGGCGCCGCGGGCGGCGGCGTCGGCACCGTCTGCGGCATGGCGAGAATCGAGTTGCCCGCCCCGGATGTCCCCCGGTTCAGCACCGCCATGCTCAGCGACAGGCCGAGGAACACCGCCGCCAGCACGGCCGTCGTCCGCGTCAGCAGGTTCGCCGTCCCGCGGCCGGACATGAACGAGCCCATACCCTGCGAGCTGCCGATCCCCAGGCCGCCGCCCTCGCTGCGCTGGATCAGGACCACCCCGATCAGCGCAATCGTGACGAAAACATGGATCACCATCAGAATGGCCATCATCGGCGTGAAAAACCTGAATTCGCGTTCCGGAAGCGGCAGGCTTTACCCTTCCCGGGCCGCCCCGGCAATCGCCAGGAAATCTCTGGCGTTCAGGCTGGCGCCCCCGATCAGCGCACCATCGACGTCATTGATCGACAGCAGTGCCGCCGCGTTCGCCGGCTTGACCGACCCGCCGTACAGGATTCGGATGTCCCGCCCGGAGGTGCCGAACTGCCGTACCAGTTCCTCGCGGATGAACTCATGCATCGCCGCCACCTCCTGCTCGGACGGGGTTTTGCCGGACCCGATCGCCCAGACCGGCTCGTAGGCGACCACGCCGGCAAATCCTTTCGGCAGGCTGCCGGCAAGCTGCCACCCCACCACCTCCGTCTCTTGCCCGCTCTGCCGCTGATCCTGGGTCTCGCCCACGCACACGATCGGCGCCAGGCCGGCGGCCAGCGCTGCGACCACCTTCTCCCGCACCAGCTCATCAGTTTCCCCGTGATCGCGTCGCCGTTCCGAGTGGCCCAGAATCACCCAGCTTGCCCCGCCATCCCGCAGCATCGGCGCCGAGATATCGCCAGTGTGGGCGCCGGCGGGATCCTGGTGGCAATCCTGTCCGCCCACCGCGACCTCCGAACCGCTGACCAGCCGCGCCACTGATTCAAGGTGCAGGGCAGGGGGGCAAATAAGCAGGTCGCACCCGACCCCGCCGGCACCTTCCGCCACCGCGCGCGCCAGCGCGGCGGCCTCGGCGCGGACCAGGTGCATCTTCCAGTTCCCGGCAATCAGTGAACGCATCGTATCCCCTCCCTTGCAGCGCCATTCAGCCCAACCCGGCACAGGAACGCAAAGTGGGATGCTGGCAAAACGCCTTGTCCGCCCCTATGGTCCGCCCGCCCACTGGAAATCGCCTGATGCTGACCGCTTTTCGCCGCTATCTGGAAACCTGGCCCGTCCGCGTGTTCTTCGGGATCATGGTGGTCTCCTTCGTCATCTGGGGCGTGGGCGACGTGGTGCGTCAGATCGGCTTCCAGACCTGGGTCGCGAAAGCCGGTGGCGAGACGATCGGGCCACAGCGGTTCCAGGACCAGTTCCAGCGCGCCATGGCGCAAGCACAGCGCCGGCTTCCGCAAGGCCAGGACGTCACCCCCGCGCTCCGCCGACAGGTCGCCAACCAGGCGCTGCAGCAGCTTTTCGGCCAGGTCGCGATGGACAACGAATTGGCGCGGCTGCGCATCGTCGTGCCTGATCCGGCCCTCCGGCAGGCAGTGGTCAGCATGCCGGCTTTCCGTGGCGCCAACGGCCAGTTCGACCGTGCAGCGCTCGACTCCGCACTGCGCAACAATAACATATCTGAACCCGAGTTCCTCGGGATGGTCCGATCGCAGGTGGCCGCCCAGCAACTGATCAGCGCGGTCAGCGCCGGCGCGGCCGCCCCCGCATTGCTGAGCCGTCGGATCTTCGACTTCGAATATGAGAAGCGTTCGGCGCAGATGGTCGAGCTGCCGCTCGCCGCCGCGTCCGCCCCGCCGACACCCACCGGTGCGCAGCTCCACCGCTGGTACGACAACCACCCCTGGCTCTATGCAATTCCCGAGTATCGGCGCGTGAAAGCGGTGCTGCTCACGCCGGAGACGTTGGAAAAGACGCTCACCGTGACCGACCAGGAGCTGCAGGCCTATTACGACAGCAATCGTGCGCAATACGTGGTCGCCGGAAAACGCTCGCTCCAGGTGCTCGTCCTGCATGATGAGGCGCAGGCGAAAGCCCTGGCGGCGAAATGGCAGGCTGGGGCGGATTGGGCCGCAATCCAGCAAGCCACCAAGGAAGCAGGCGGCAGCGCGATCGAGCTCGACGATACCACGGAAACCGGTGTCCCCGACCCTGACCTTGCCAAGGCGGCCTTCGCCGCTCCGACCGACAGCGTGTCGCAGCCGGTGAAGACCGCGCTCGGCTGGGACGTGCTGAAGGTGATCAAGGCCACTCCCGGCTCCGAAGCGACCCTCGATCAGGTCAAGGAAGCCATCCGCGCCCACATCCTCGCCGATAAGGCAGCGTCGCAGATTTATGACTCGGCCAACAAGCTCGACGACGTGCTCGGCACCGGCGCTGGCCTCGACAAGATTCCGACTGGCCTTGGTGCGGCCGGCTTGCAGGGAACACTTGATGCCAGCGGGAACACGCCCGCCGGCACGCCGGCACCACTCCCCGGCTCGCCCGAGCTGCGCAAGGCGCTGATCGAGGCCGCGTTCAAAACCCCCGAGGGGCAGCCGCCCGCGCAGCTCACCGAAGTCACCGCCGAAAATGGTCCGTCCTCATATTTCGCGCTGACGGTCGAATCGATCACCCCGCCGTCGGAGCGGCCGTTCGATGAAGCAAAGCAGGCCGTCGCATCCGACTGGACCGAGGCAGCCCGCGAGCGGGAGGCGGAACAATCCGCCGCTGCCGTGATAGCTGCCATCAAAGGCGGGCAGTCGCTGGCTGACGCGGCCACCGTTGCCGGGCTGACCGTGCGTGACTCACCGCTGGTGACGCGCACAGCGGAGGCGTCGGACATGCCGCCGGCGTTGCAGCGCGTCTTGTTCAGCCTGGAGCCCAAGGAGCCGACGATGGTGCAGACGGCGGACGGGTTCGTCGTCGCGGTTCCGGACAAGATCATTCAGCCGGACCCGAAGGACGACAAGACGGCCTACGACGACGTCACCGGTTCATTGACCCGGAGTATCGCCACCGACCTGGCCGTGACATTCGACCAGGCCCTACGCGCCCGCGCCCACCCGCGGATAAATCAGACCGTGTTCGAAGGCTTCGTCAACAGCCAGTAACCCGCACTCAACCGATCGAGGAGACCCATGAACATCGCCCTGCCCCCCGGTTTTGCCGGCTTCCGTGCCAGATATGAAGCTGGACGCGGGACGCTGGTCTGGTGGCATGGCGTGGCCGACCTCGAAACGCCGGTCGCCGCGTTCCTGAAGCTGGCTCACGGACGACCGTACAGCTTCCTGCTCGAAAGCGTGGAGGGCGGGGCTGCGCGTGGACGCTATTCGATCATCGGCATGGAGCCGGACCTGATCTGGCGCTGCCAGGCGGGACAGGCGGCGCTGAACCGGAACGCCCGCTCCGCCCCGCATGCGTTCCTCCGCGAGGAAAAGCCGGCCCTGGAGAGCCTGCGCGCGCTGATCGCGGAAACCAGGCTCGATGTACCCGACACCCTGCCGCCGATGTCGGGCGGCCTGGTCGGCTATCTGGGCTACGACATGGTCCGCCTCATGGAGCGGCTGCCGGAGCAGAACCCCGACCCGTTCGGCGTTCCCGACGCGCTGCTGATCCGACCCACCCTGTTCGCCATCTTCGATAACGTGAACGACGAGCTGACCCTGGTGGCGCCGGTCTATCCGACTCCGGACATCACGGCCGAAACCGCATGGGAGGCGGCCGAGGCTCGGTTGGCCGAAGCGCAGGCCGCGCTCGACCGGCCGCTGCCGCACCCGGCACCGCCGGTCGCGTTGCCGGCCCTGCCGCCGCCCGAGTCGAACTTGTCGGAGGCAGAGTTCCTGTCAGCCGTCGGCCATGCCAAGGACTACATCGCGGCCGGCGACGCCTTCCAAATCGTGCTCAGCCAGTGCTTCTCCACCCCGTTCGCACTGCCGCCCTTCGCATTGTACCGCGCGCTGCGCCGGATCAACCCGGCGCCGTTCCTGTTCTTTCTGGATTTCGGTGGTTTCGCCGTGGTGGGGTCGAGCCCGGAAATTCTCGTGCGCCTGCGCGACGGCACGGTGACGCTCCGACCCCTCGCCGGTACCCGCCGCCGCGGCACGGACCACGACGAAGACCTGGCCCTGGAGGCGGAGCTGCTCGCCGACCCCAAGGAACGCGCCGAGCATCTGATGCTGCTCGACCTCGGCCGCAACGATGTCGGACGCGTCGCGGAGCTGGGCAGCGTGCGGGTGACCGAGAGCTTCGTCATCGAGCGATTCAGTCACGTGATGCATATCAGCTCGAACGTCGAAGGTCGGCTGCGCGGTGATCTTGATGCGCTGGACGCGCTGACCGCGTCGTTTCCCGCCGGCACGTTGTCCGGCGCGCCAAAAGTTCGGGCGATGGAAATCATCGACGAATTGGAAACGACGCGCCGCGGCATCTATGCCGGCTGCATCGGTTATTTCGCCGCCAACGGCACGATGGATACGTGCATCGCTTTGCGTACCGCGCTGGTGAAGGACGGGCGCATGTACGTGCAGGCCGGCGCCGGCATCGTCGCCGATTCCAACCCCGCGGCGGAGCACGAAGAATGTCGGCAGAAAGCGCGCGCGCTATTCCGCGCTGCCGAGGAAGCCGTGCGCTTCGCCGCCGGCAAACCCAGAGCAGATCGCGCCTGAAGGCACACCCATACCCGTCGTGCCCGCGAAAGATCCGTCATTCCCGCGAAAGGTCCGTCATCCCGCGAAAATCCGTCATGCCCGCGAAAATCCATCATGCCCGCGAAATATCCGTCATGCCCGCGAAGGCGGGCATCCACGCGAGAGCACACCAAAGCCCGGGAGTTGGGCCTGAACGCCCACTTCGCGGGCGTCCGCCGGACCCACAAACCTGGATCACCCTATGATGCGGCCTGGCATAAATCTCTCAGATCGCGGGGCACGAATCTGCTCGCGGGTGGATGAGCTGAACACCTACTTCGGTGCACCCGCCGGATTTACCCGGCGAGCCGCCGCCGGGCGAACTGCACGATAGTCTCGACCCGCCCAACCGCCGCGCGCGCGGAGCGTATTATCTGCGCCTCCGGTGATTCGTTCGGGCCGCCCGAAATAAGCCAGAACAGCACGACCAGCCCGCAATAGCTGATGGTACCGGCGCCAACCTCGAGCAGGAAACGCACCGTGATGCCGACCGTCTGCGGCGGCGCGCGCAACTGCTCGCCGACGAGCAGCACCACGCCACACATCAGTGCCGCGGCAACCGGCGCGCGCCACAGCGCCGGCATCGCCGTCCGCCAGCGAAAGTTCAGTATCGATCGGAGCTGAAAGTTCCACAGCACCGCGTTCACCACCGCGGTCGCCAGCATGGCCAGCATCGCCCCGCGCAATCCGTCTTCCATCAACCACCAGATCGTCACCGGCACCCGAATGGCGATGCTGATGTAATAGGTAAAGGTGTAGGCCCGCTGCCGATTGAGCGCGATCATGACAGTGTGCGTGTAATGGCCGATCGCGTCGAACAGATGATACAGCGCGATGATCGGCAGCAGCGGGATCACCGCGTTCCATTTCGAGCCAAGAAAAATGGTGGTGACCTCAGGTGCTGTTGCGACCAACCCAAAAGTTAGCGGCATGATAATCAGGGCCTGCACCGCCATTCCGTTGATGGCGATCCGCCGCAATGCATCGATATTGTCGTAGATTTTGGCAAATGCCGAATAGACCGGAGCGCGGATCGGGGCGGCGATCTCGGTAATCGGTAGTGCGGCGATCTGCCTACCGACCTGGAATAGGCCGACATCCGCCATGCCGAGATAATGCCCCACCACGAAATTCATCAGCTGCAGATCGGTTAACAGACAGATATTGCCGAGGAACAGCCA
>DATDIC010000250.1:0-2160 GCA_036521275.1 Acetobacteraceae bacterium | reverse complement strand
CGGCTCCAGCAACCCAAACGGAGCAGTCATGGCGGCAAGCTATGATGCGCGCCCGGGCAAAGCAACGGTGGCGGGCCGTTGCGTCACGTTCCCGTGCGTCGGGTCTATGCGCGGCGCCAACAATCGCTAAGCTGCCCCCATGAGCAGCACATCCCCAGGCGGATCGACCCCAGCCGGATCAACCCCAACGGGATCAACCCCGCCGGGACCGACCAAGGTCATTCACGCACCTCCACGGCGGCAGGCCAAACCGCCGGGTCCGTGTGCGATGGTCATCTTCGGCGCGCATGGCGACCTGACCAAGCGGTTGCTGGTGCCGGCTCTTTACAATCTGTCCCGCACCGGCCTGATCCCTGAGCATTTCGCGATCGTCGGCGTCGATCTCGCGAAAGACACTGCCGAAGGCTGGTCCGCGAGCCTGCGTGCCATGCTGCAAAGCTTTGTCGGCAATCCGGCCAGCGAGAGCCGGATCGACAAGATCGATGACACGGCCTGGAACCGGCTGGCCGGCTGCATGTCGTACATCCAGGGAGACCTGAGCGACCCCAGCTTGTATCAGGACAAGTTGAAATCGCACCTGGATGGTATCGTCCGCGACCGGCAGACCGGCGGGAACTGCCTGTTCTATCTTGCGGTGGCCGACCGGTTCTTCGGCCCGGTCGTCCAGCAGCTTGGCGATGCCGGCCTAGCCCACGACGAAGCCCATGCCGGTGACGCGGAGCATTGGCGTCGTGTCGTTATCGAGAAGCCGTTCGGCCACAGCCTGGACTCGGCGCGCGAGCTGAATGCGCAGATCCGGCGCGTGCTGCATGAAGAGCAGATCTATCGGATCGATCATTTCCTGGGCAAGGAAACCGTCCAGAACATCATGGCGTTCCGCTTTGCCAACGGCATCTTCGAGCCGATCTGGAACCGCGACCGCATTGATCACGTGCAGGTCACGGTGGCGGAAACGGTGGGTGTGGAGCGCCGGGGGCGCTTCTATGAGCAGACCGGGGCGCTGCGCGACATGGTGCCGAACCACGTGTTCCAATTGCTGGCGATGGTGGCGATGGAACCCCCGGCCGGCTTCGATGCACGCTCGGTGCGCAGCCGCAAGGCGGATTTCTATGCCGCCATGCGCACCCTGCGTCCCGCGGATGCCGTGCGTGGCCAATATGACGCCGGCAGCGTGACGGGGCAGGCGGTGCCGGGATATCGGCAGGAACCCGACGTTGCGCCGAATTCAAACACGGAGACCTTCGTCGCCATGCGGCTGGCGGTCGACAACTGGCGCTGGGCTGGCGTGCCGTTCTATCTGCGCACCGGAAAACGGATGTCGAAGCGCTACACGGAAATCGCGATCCGCTTCAAGTCCGCGCCATATGCACCGTTCGAGGATACCGGCGTGACCGCGCTGGCACCGAACTGGCTGGTGATCTACATTCAGCCCGACGAGGGTATTTCGCTGCAATTCGAAGTGAAGCGGCCGGGCCCCGTGGTGGACCTGGCTGCCGTGCAGATGCAATTCAAATACCGCGACTGGTTCCCGCGGGAGCCGAATGTTGGTTATGAAACGCTGATTTACGATTGCATGCTGGGCGATCAGACCCTGTTCAACCGGGCCGACATGGTCGAGGAGACCTGGCGCATCGTGCAGCCCGTCCTGGACAACTGGACCAGTACAACGGCGGCGGATTTCCCGAATTACCCAGCGGGACATGATGGCCCCGACGCGGCATTCCGCCTGCTGGAGGAGGATGGGCGCGCGTGGCGGGCCTGGGGCGCCGACGAAGAAAAGCCCTGATCGGCGCGCTTCTGCGACTACGCGTCTTTTAGCGCCCAGGTTTGAACGCCCAGGTTCGTCATTCCCGCGGAAAGCGGGCATGACGGATCGAGAGCCTTCGTCCGCGCGGGTGGTGTTGTTGCCGGTTTACCCGCCCGCCCGCTCCAGGATCGGTCCCGAGAGTCCAAGTGCCGTGTTCACCAGGGCGAGATGCGAAAGCGCCTGCGGGAAATTGCCACAAAGCCGTCGCCGATCGGGGTCGTATTGCTCCGACAGCAAGCCAAGATCGTTGCGAACGGCAAGCACATGGTCCAGCAGTTCGCCTGCCTCGTCGTGGCGCCCCTGCATGCCGAGGCAGTCCGCGAGCCAGCAGGTGCAGGCGAGGAAAGCGCCTT
>DATDIC010000249.1:0-4849 GCA_036521275.1 Acetobacteraceae bacterium | reverse complement strand
TATTCGCCGTCCGGCAACTGATCGACCCGCACCCCCATATACTCGGCCATCGCCGGCGCGGTGGCGTGATGGTCCAGGTATTCGATCTGCGGCAGCATGTGCGGGGGATCGCTTCTGATCCCCGCCATCAGCGGCGACGAGATATCGATCAGCCGGCGCGGCATCGGCGTCTCCTGTGCGTGCGAAACCTCTCCTGCTCTCGCGGAAGAGGTTTCTGCCTCATTCCGCGGCCATCAGCTTGCTCGGATCGGCGCCGACGCGGCCGCTTTCGCCAGGCGCGGCGGCAGCCAGACGGAAATCGTAGTGCACCGCGCGCAGCCCGGGGACCGGCGAGTTCGGATCTTCCTTCGCGGTCACCACCAGCGAACCGGACACCCCGAACACCGTGTCCGAATCGATATGCTCGTCATCGCCGAAGTACAACGCGGTGACCAACTCGCGGAAACCCTCACCGCCGATCAGGAAGTGGATATGCGACGGCCGGAACCCGTGCCGGTTCTGCGCCCGCACCATCGTGCCCACCGGCCCGTCCATCGGAATCGGATAGCCCAATGGCCGCACCGTGCGGAAATGATACCGCCCGTCTGCATCGGCGCGGAAATTCGCGCGCAGGTCGGTGCCGTCCAGCCCGAGCGTCTGCAAGTCGTACAGCCCATGCTCGCTGGTCTGCCACACCTGGATCAGCGCACCCGGAATCGGCTTGCCATCATTGCCGGTGACCCGCCCGTAACAGACGATCTCCTCCACCGAGGGATGCGCCGCGATGGATGCACCCAGCGGCAGTTCCGGCGCGCCCTCCCGATAGAACGGTCCCAGCAGACTGCTCTGCGATCCGAGTTCCCGCGCCTTCTTGTCGTGCAGCGCATTCACCACCGCACTGAGGCCCAGTACGTCCGACAGCAGAATGAACTCCTGCCGCACCGGCGTGCAGGCCTTGCCGACATCGGTGAGGAACTGGATGCCGGCCAGCCATTCTTCCGGCGTCAGGTTCACCTCGCGGGCGAAGGCGTGCATGTGCCGCACCGCGGCATCGCCGATCTCCTTCAGCCGCTTGTGCGGCGTCGCCGCCATCTGTTCCAGCGCGGCATCGGTTGCGGAAAACTCGTCGAGGTCCTGCATCGGGTGCTCCCTCCGGCATTGGTTCCCGGACAACATACGCCAGAACCCCTCTCCCGCGAAGCGCAAGACCGGGCTATACACGCCGCCAACCAGGGGAAAGAGGGAGGAACCATCGATGCTGGGGAAACGTCTCACCGGGGCGCTGCTGTCGGCCGCCGCGGCAATCACGCTGGCGTTCGCCACGCCGGCCACGGCCGCCGATGAAAAGCCGATCACCATCGGCTTCGGCATGGCGCTCACCGGCGGCCTCGCGCCGAATGGCAAGGCGGCGCTGCTGGCGATGCAAATCTGGCAGGACGGCATCAACGCCCATGGCGGCTTGCTCGGGCGCCAAGTGAAGCTGGTCTACTACGACGACCAGTCCAACCCTGCCACCGTCCCCAGCCTGTACACCAAATTGCTCGACGTGGATCACGTCGACCTCGTGGTCAGCGGCTACGGCACCAACATGATCGCGCCGGCGATGCCGGTGATCATCCAGCACAACCGCACATTCCTGAGCCTGTTCGGATTGGCGGCCAATACCGAGTTCAATTATCCAAAATACTTCTCCTTCGTGCCGACCGGTGGCCCGAACCCGAAGGAGACCTTCGCCGAGGGCTTCTTCGCCATCGCGATGGCACAGAATCCGAAGCCCAAGACCCTGGCGATCGTCGGCGCCGACGCCGAGTTCCCGCATAACGCGATGGACGGCGCGAAAGTGATCGCGAAAAAGGATGGTCTGAAGATCATCTATGACCAGACCTATCCGCCTAGCACGACCGACTACTCGCCGATCGTCCGCGCCATCCAGGCGACCAATGCCGACCTGGTTCTGGTTTGCTCCTATCCGCCGGACTCGGTCGGCATTCTGCGCGCCGCCCACGAGATCGGGCTAAAGGCCAAACTGTTCGGCGGCGGCTTTGTCGGGCTGCAGAGCACCGCCATCAAGGTACAGCTTGGCCCGCTGCTGAACGGCGTCGTCGACTATGATTTCTGGCTGCCATGGTCGAAGCGGGCTTCCCCCGCGGCCAAGGACTTCCTGAAGGAATACCAGGCCAAGGCCGGCCCGGCCGGCGTCGACGCACTGGGCTATTACCTGCCCCCCTATGCCTATGGTTACATGCAGGTGCTGCAGCAGGCGGTGGAAGGGACCAAGAGCCTGGATCAGGACAAGCTCGCCGCCTATCTCCGCTCCCACACGTTCAAGACAGTCGTCGGCGACGTCGCGTTCGGATCCAACGGCGAATGGGTCAAGCCGGAGGTGATGGAAGTCCAATTCCGCGACATCAAGAGCAACAACCTCGACCAGTTCAGGAGTCCCGACACCGAGGTGATCCTCTGGCCACCGGCACTGAAGACCGGCGACGTGATCTACCCCTACACGAAGGCGGAGAACTAGTCGTTCCCGACAGCGTCCCCTGGCGTGGTCCGCGCGGCGGGCCACGCCAGAGGCTGCGCGGCCTGCCGCCATGACATTGCGCAACTTTCTCGAGACTCCTCCGGCCGAGAGCATGCTAATCTCCCGCCCTGCCGCGACAGGGACGAATTACGTCCGTTGCAGGCATGCGCAGGAGGGCCGCCAATGATCTTTCGCCAGTTATTCGATGCGACCTCGGGCACCTACACCTACTTGCTCGCCAGCCGTCGCGGCGGCGAGGCGGTGATCATCGATCCGGTGCTGGAGAAGGTCGATCGCTACCTGCAATTGATCCGCGAACTGGACCTGAAGCTGGTCAAGGCGGTGGATACGCATCTTCACGCCGACCACATCACCGGTCTGGGCGCGCTGCGCGACCGCACGCGCTGCATCACCGCGATGGGAGAGCAATCCAGCGTCGACGTGGTGTCGATGCGGCTGGCCGACGGCGACAAGCTGGGAATCGAGGGGCTGGCGCTGGACGTGCTCTACACCCCCGGCCACACGGACGATTCCTACAGCTTCGCCATGGCGGATCGCGTGTTCACCGGGGACACGCTGCTGATCCGCGGCACCGGGCGCACCGACTTCCAGAATGGCGACCCGCGCGCGCAATACGACTCGATCTTCGGCCGGCTGCTGAAGCTGCCCGATGAGACGCTGGTGTTTCCGGCGCACGACTACAAGGGCGACACGGTCAGCACGATCGGCGAGGAGAAGGCGTACAATCCGCGGCTGCAGGTAGCGTCAATCGATGCCTATATCGCGCTGATGAACGGGCTGAACCTGTCCAACCCGAAGATGATGGACGTTGCCGTGCCGGCGAACGTGCAGCAGGGCCTGGCACAGGCGGAGATCGCCCGCCGCGGGTGGGCGGTGACGGCAAGCGAGGCGCTGCCGCTGGTGGGCAGCCGCGATGCGGTGCTGATCGATCTGCGCGAACGCAGCGAGCGCGAACGGCACGGCGCAATTCCCGGCGCGTTGCACGCACCCTACCCGGCGTTGCAGGAGAACATTCAACCGGGCGGCATGCTGCATGAGTTGGCAGCCGCGACCGGCAAGCGGCTCGTGTTCTATTGCGCGTTCGGGGAACGCTCGGCGATGGCGGTGCAGGCGGCGCAGGATGTCGGGCTGGCGACGGCGTGCCACATCCATGGCGGCATCGCCGCGTGGAAGCAGGCGGACGGGCCGCTGGCGCACTGACGCGCGCGCGGCGCCGATTGACCGCGACGGCAAAAGCAAAATACCGTCCGCGAATAAAGTCATAGCCGCCAGGAGGCATGCATGACCACAGCCAGCGAAGGCCAGGAACTCACCCGGGTAGGTCCCGGCACGCCGATGGGCGAGATGATGCGGCAATACTGGCTTCCCGCCGTTAAATCGTCGGAGCTGGTCGCCGGCGGCGATCCGCTGCGGCTGATGCTGCTGGGCGAGAAGCTGATCGCCTTCCGCGACACGACCGGGCGCGTCGGCGTGATGGACCATCGCTGCCCGCACCGCTGCGCGTCACTGTTCTATGGCCGCAACGAGAACGGGGGAATACGCTGCGTCTATCACGGCTGGAAATTCGCCGCCGACGGGCAGTGCCTGGAACAGCCGAACCTGTCGCCGGACCAGGATTTCAGCCCCAAGGTGCGCGCCAAGGCCTATCAGGTGACCGAGCGGGCCGGCGTGATCTGGGTTTACATGGGTGCGCGCGAGGCAGCGCCGCCGATGCCGGACATCGAGGCGACTCTGCTGCCGGACAGCGAGGTTTCGCTGAACTTCACCCAGCGCGAGTGCAACTGGTTGCAGGCGCTGGAAGGCGACATCGATACCTCGCATTTCAGTTGGCTGCATGTCGGCTCGGTGCGGCCGGAACAGGTGGATGCGGACAACTGGTTGCAATACCAGGTGGTGAACCGGGCGCCGGACTATCAGGTGGGCGACACCGACTGGGGCACGATGTATTGCGCGTTCCGCCCGGCGGAGGAGGGCAAGACCTACTGGCGTTTCGCGCATTTCGCGTTTCCGTTCTGGACGTTCATTCCGCAGGGCAGCTTCGCGGACCGGGTGATCGCGCGCGCCTGGGTGCCGATGGACGACACGCATGTGATGTTCGTCGGGTTCACCTGGAAGCAGGCATCACGCGCCGCGGTGCTGAAGGGCGGTGAGCAAATTCCGGGGTCAACGCCGGCACCGGATTATCAGGCGAACACCACCGACTGGTTCGGCCGCTGGCGTCCGGTGCAGAATGCGGCGAACGACTACCTGATCGATCGCGAGGCGCAGCGCAACGACGTGATCTATACTGGCATCACGCATATCGCGATGCAGGACCAGACGATCACC
>DATDIC010000248.1:0-8120 GCA_036521275.1 Acetobacteraceae bacterium | reverse complement strand
GGCGAATGGCCGTCGCCGCGCGGCGAAACGCCACGATTGCTCTCCACCATCGTGCTGATGGGCATGGGCGAGCCGCTGTACAACTACGCCAACGTCGCCAAGGCCATGCTGATCGCCATGGACGGGGAGGGGATCGGCCTGTCCCGCCGCCGGATCACGCTCTCCACCTCTGGCGTCGTCCCCATGATGGACCGCGCCGGGCAGGAGCTGGGGGTGAACCTCGCCGTTTCCCTGCACGCGGTCCGCGACGATCTGCGCGACGAACTTGTCCCGCTCAACCGCAAATACCCGATCGAGGAGCTGATCGCCGCCTGCCGCCGCTACCCCGGTGCCTCGAACGCCCGCCGCATCACCTTCGAATATGTGATGCTGAAGGGCATCAACGATACCATTGCCGACGCACACGAACTCGTCCGCCTGATTGCCGGGATCCCCGCAAAGGTGAACCTGATCCCGTTCAATCCCTGGCCGGGCAGCCCCTACGAAACCAGCAGCCGCTCCGCGATCGACCGCTTCGCCGAAATCGTCATGTCAGCCGGCTTCTCCTCTCCCGTCCGCACGCCGCGCGGTCGCGACATCCTCGCCGCCTGCGGACAGTTGCGGACTGAAACCAACCGCCCTGACCGCACACCCATCCCCGTCATCCCCGCCCCCACACCCACCCCCGTCATCTCCGCCCCCATCGTCCCCGCCCCAGTCCCCGTCGTCCCCGCGTGTCCCCGTCATTCCGCCCCGTCCCCGTCATTCCGGCGAAAGCGGGAATCCAACGACAGCCCTGCAACCGCGACGTCGGCGCCGATGCCCACCCGCGCGGGCATAAAAACGAAGACTCACCCTCGGACCGGCTCATATGAAACCACACCGCAGCGGCACACGGTCACACCGCGGTGAAAACAACCCGCGGATCAAACCACCGCCGTAGGCGGCTCGCGCCCGGCAAACTGTGCCTCCAAATTGCGCAGAACAAGGTCGGCCATCGCCCGCCGCGTCTCCAGCGTGGCGCTGGCCTGATGCGGCTGCAGCACGACCTGTTGCATCTCCCGCAGCGCCGCCGGCACCTCGGGCTCGTGCGCAAACACATCCAGCCCCGCGCCGGCGACCCGTCGCTCAGACAGTGCCGCCACCAGTGCCGGCTCATCGACCACGCTGCCGCGCGCCACGTTCACCAGCACGCCTTCCGGCCCCAGCGCGTCCAACACCCCCGCATTGACAATCCCGCGCGACCCCACGCCGCCGGACGCCGCCACCACCAGGAAATCAGCTTCCCGCGCCACCTCAGCCACGGTCGGATAGTACCGATATCCCGCCCCCTCCACCGGCCGCAGATCCGTATAGCCGATCGTCATGCCGAACCCTTCCGCGCGACGGGCGATCGCCCGGCCGACCCTGCCGAGCCCGATGATGCCCAGCCGTTTGCCGCTGACCTTCCGCCCGAGCGGGACGCTGCCACCCGGCCAACGCCCCTCGCGCACGAAGCGGTCGTTGGCGCAAAGCCGCCGCGCGACCGCCAGCATCAGCGCGATCGCCATGTCGGCGACATCGTCGGTCAGCACCTCCGGCGTGGTGGTCACGCGCACCCGCCGAGACCGCGCCCGCTCCAGGTCCACCGCGTCGGTGCCGATGCCGTTGATCGCGATGATCTCCAGCGCTGGCAGCGCCTCGATCAGCTCGTTGCTCGCGCCCGAGCCACCGCCGGTGACGATGGCGCGGATATGCGCGCCCACCCGCTCCAGCAGCGGCTTCGGATCGCGCTCCTGAAACAGCCGGTGCACCTGGTAGGCGGCCTCCAGGCGCGCCTCCACCTCCGGCATCATCGGCTCGATCAGCAGGATTTCCGGCTTCACGCGCACCCCTCTTGCACAGAATTGCTTTCCGCTGCCAGGACGGTCCACCAATGTCCCGGGCGTGGCCCCGCGCGACAGTGAGGCCAACAGTGCAGGAGTGTCGCATGCCTGACCAGCGGATAGGCGGCAGCCGATGGGCGCGGCTGGTGCCGGTGGCGTTCATCACCTACAGCCTCGCCTATGTCGATCGCGCGAATTACAGCATCGGCTCGGCCGCTGGGCTCGGCAAAGATCTCGGCATCAGCGGCCAGCAGGACGCATTGCTGGGCGCCCTGTTCTTCCTCGGCTACTTCCTGTTCCAGATCCCGGGCGCCTGGTACGCCGAGTCGCGCAGCGCCAAGCGCCTGATCTTCTGGAGCCTTCTGCTCTGGGGCGTGCTGGCCGCGATGACCGGCGTGATCCGCGACATTCACTGGCTCTACCTGGACCGGTTTCTGCTCGGCATCGCGGAAAGCGTCGTGCTCCCCGGCATGCTGATCTTTCTCAGCCATTGGTTCAACCGATCGGAGCGGTCGCGCGCAAACGCCTTCCTCATCCTCGGCAATCCGGTAACCGTACTCTGGATGTCCATCGTATCCGGATATCTGGTTCATGCCGTCGGCTGGCGCGGCATGTTCATCGCCGAGGGCGTACCGGCAATCGTCTGGGCCTTCCTGTGGTGGTGGCTGGTCGAAGACACCCCGGCCCAGGCCGGCTGGCTGGCGCCGTCCGACCGCGCGACGCTGGAGCGCCAGCTCGCCGAAGAGCAGCGCACGCTCAAGCCAGTCCGCAACTATGCCGAGGCGTTTCGCTCCTCGCTCGTGATCACCCTGTCTGTGCAGTATTTCTGCTGGAGCGTGGGGGTCTATGGTTTCGTGATCTGGCTGCCATCGATGCTGCGCGCCGGCCGCTCCATCGGCATCGTCGAGGTCGGATGGTTGTCGGCCGCGCCATATCTCCTGGCCACTTTGCTGATGATTCTGGCTTCCACGTTGTCCGACTGGTCCGGTCGCCGGCGGGCGTTCGTATGGCCATTCCTGGTTGTCGGCGCGGTTGCTTTCATCGGTTCCTATCTGCTGGGATCGGCCAGCTTCTGGCTGGGCTTCGCGCTGCTGGTGGTGGCAGGTGGCGCGATGTACGCGCCCTATGGACCGTTCTTCGCCTGGATACCGGAGGTACTGCCCCGCAATGTCGCCGGCGGTGCGATTGCCCTGATCAATAGCTGCGGGGCACTGGGCTCGTTCGTCGGCTCCTACGCTGTCGGTTGGCTGAACGCGGCGACAGGCGGGCCGGGCCTGTCGTACCTGATCATGGCGGCGGCGCTGCTGCTCAGCGGCGTGCTGACCCTTTTGGTGCAGCAGGCGACGTTCGGTCGGGCCGGGCAGCCGGCCGGCAAGACGGTCAGCGGGAAACAACGATAGCGAGCGCCACGACGGATCCTCTCCGGGTCAGGGCATTGTCGCCGGAACCGACAACGGCTTGGTGGCATCCACGACGAACATGACGATCTGGTCCAGAGCGGTCGTGCCGGCGCTGAAGACTTCCATTGCCATGCCGGGACTGTGTCCATTCATGGGCTGGCCGGCTTCGGCATAAGTGACGCCGTGCTGGACGGGATGCCGGTATGGCGTTTGTAATCCTTCCAGGGGAAAGGCTGGAGCATCCGGGATGTCGGGGAAGAGTTGGGACAGAGTGCCGATCGACGCGCAGAGCATCGACGCGCCTTTGTCGCGAGCGGCCGTCTTTCTTGTGGTCACCGTCGCCAGCGAACCGGCCGCTCTCGCAAAGGTCTGCTCGGTGCTCGACGGGCTCGATGATCTCGTCAAGACCGTCGGGTTCCGCGATCTTTCCGGCCGGCTGTCGTGCATCGTCGGAATTGGCCGCGACCTCTGGGATCGTCTCCACATCGACAAGCGGCCGCGGGAACTGAAACCGTTTGCGCCGGTCGAGGGAGCGGTCCATGCGGCGCCCTCGACGCCGGGCGATCTTCTCTTCCATATCCGGTCTGAGCGCCCCGATCTGTGCTTTGAATTCGAGCGCATTCTGCTCGACAGTCTCGGCACTGGCGTGGCCGTCCTCGACGAGGTTTCCGGCTTTCGCTATTTCGATGCGCGTGACCTCCTGGGCTTTGTCGACGGCACGGCCAACCCAACCGGCCTCGATTTGCCCGCCTCGGCGCTTGTGGGCGATGAGGATGCCGACTTCCTGGGCGGCAGCTATGTCGTCGTCCAGAAGTATCTGCACGATCTCGGCGCGTGGGCGCGGACCCCGACGCCTCTCCAGGAGGCGATCATCGGCCGTACGAAAATAGACAATGTCGAAATCGACGACGACGATGCGCCGCGCAAATCGCACAAATCGCTGGCCACCATCGTGGATGCCGACGGCAATGAACATGACATCCTGCGCGACAACATGCCGTTCGGCCGGCCCGGGCAGCGGGAATTCGGCACGTATTTCATCGGCTATTCTCGATATCTCTGGGTAATCGAGAAGATGCTGCAACGCATGTATGTCGGCGATCCGCCGGGCGCTTACGACCGGCTGCTGGATTTCTCGACGCCGCACACCGGCACGACGTTCTTCGCTCCGGCGCGCCCGACGCTGCAAGCACTCGCTCAGGCGGCGCAGGAAAAGCTTACGACCGCTCGATCGGCTGACGTAACACCGCAGTGAGCGGCGCCTATTCTCCCTTTGCGACCGCAACACTCCTCAACGGATGCTTTTCCAGCACCAGCCGCTCCAACCGTTCCGCCAGGACGTGCGTGTAGATTTCCGTTGTCGCGATATCGGAGTGCCCCAACAGCATCTGCAAGCTCCTCAGATCCGCCCCGCGCGCCAGCAGGTGCGAGGCGAATGAATGCCGCAGCACGTGCGGCGACACCCGCGCCGGGTTCAATCCAGCTTCCAGCGCCACCTGTTTCAGCAGCAGCGCGAACCCTTGCCGGGTCATTGCCTGCCGCCGGTCCCGCCCCGGAAACAGCCACGGCCCGCGCTCCTCCAGCACCTCCGCCGCCTCCCGGGCCGCCGGCGACAGCGGCACCATCCGTTCCTTGCCGCCCTTCCCACGTATCAACAGCATCGCTGCATCTCGGGTCAAAGCGGCACGCCGCAGCGAGAGCAGTTCCGACACCCGCATCCCCGTTGCGTACAGAACCTCCAGGGCCGCCAGAACGATACCGTCCTCTCGCCGGCGGGCCGCCGCAATCAGCGTGTCCACCTCCTGCTCCGTCAGGTATTTGGGCAATGTCTTCGGCAGGCGGGGCGTATCGAGCAGTGTCGTCGGGTCGTCCGCCCGCACACCCTCTCCCAAAAGAAATCGGTGGAACTGCCGCAGCGCCGAAAGCCGCCGCGCCGCCGTTCGCGCCGATAGTCCGAGTGCCCCCAACCGCGCCACATAGGCCTGCAGCACCGCCGCATCGGCCGACGCCGTCCCGACCCCTCGTCCGGCGGCAAACGCCTGGAAATCGGTCAGGTCAGACCGATACGCCGCCAGCGTATTACGGGCCGCTCCCCGCTCTGCCGCCAGCATCTCCAGGAACGCCTCGACATGGCGGTCCATTCGCCCGTGCCTACTGCGTCTTGAACTGAGTGTTCGGCACCGTCCGCTCGACATGGTGCTCGGCCGGGGTCGGCGGAAAGGCCCCCAGGAACAGCGCGGCGATCCCCACCAGAATGATGCCCGCCGCGACAACGATCAGGAAAATGCGGATCATCAGGGGCTCCGGTCAGACGACTCCGGGCTTTGGCCTCGGGCTTCCCCGGTGTGCTAGCGTTCGCTCCGATGTCGCGCAACACCGCCCTGCAATACTCCGCGCTGCGGCCCGATGCGCTGGTCGGGCGTAGTATCGTGCTTGTCGGGCTGATGGGCGCGGGCAAGACCTCGATCGGACGGCGCCTCGCTGCCCGGCTCGGGTTGCCCTTCCGCGACGCCGACACCGAGATCGAGCTGGCCGCCGGCTGCACCATCCCGGAAATCTTTGCCCGCTATGGTGAACGCGAATTCCGCGAAGGCGAACGGCGCGTCATCCGCCGCCTTCTGGCCGGTGCGCCCATGGTCCTCGCATTCGGCGGCGGGGCATATATGGACCCGGACACTCGCGCCGCGGCCCGTGCCGAGGCCGTAACCGTCTGGCTGCGCTGCCCGCTGCCTACCCTGGTCCGCCGGGTCGCCGGCCGTGACCACCGCCCCTTGCTGAGCGGCGGTGATCCGGCCGAAATCCTCGACCGGCTGCTCGACCACCGCTCCCCCTTTTATGCCGAGGCCGACGTGATCGTGGATTGCGGAGACGAACCCCCCGAAATCACCACCAGCCGTGTCCTGGACGCGGTGCTCGATTGGCGCGCGCCCTCCCGGCTGACCGTGAAGCTCGCCGCGACCAGCTATGAAGTCGTCATCGGCGACGGCCTGCTCGCCCGCGCCGGCGCATTGCTTGCTCCCGTGCTGCCGCAGAAGCGTGCCGTCGTGGTCACTGATGAATCTGTCGCGCCATTGCACCTCCCCGCCCTGCTTGCCGGCCTGGAGGAGACCGGGATCGCCGCCTCTTCCATCACGGTGCCGCCAGGCGAATCCTCGAAAAATCTCGAGTCCTGGGCGGCACTCGTCGATCGGCTTCTGGAACAACGTGTTGAACGGCGCACCACCGTTATTGCCTTGGGAGGCGGGGTGGTGGGCGACCTCGCCGGCTTCGCGGCAGCCGCGACGCTGCGCGGACTGCCCTTCGTCCAGGTGCCGACCACGCTGCTGGCGCAGGTCGACTCGTCCGTCGGCGGAAAGACCGGCGTCAACACGCCGCGCGGCAAGAACCTGGTCGGCGCCTTCCACCAGCCGCGCATGGTTCTGGCCGACACCGCCACCCTGGCCACTCTCCCGCCGCGGGAGCTGCGCGCCGGCTACGCCGAGATCGTCAAGGCCGGCCTGATCGGCGATGCCGGCCTGTTCGCGTGGTGCGAGCAGCACGGCCAGGCGGTCGTCGGCGGCGATCCACAAGCGCAGGCAGAGGCGATCCATCGCGCCTGTGCTTTCAAGGCGGCCGTCGTCGGCACCGACGAGCGTGAGGAACAGCCCAACGACGGCAGGGCGCTGCTCAATCTAGGTCACACCTTCGGCCACGCATTGGAAGCGGAATACGGCTACACCGGCGGCCTGCTGCACGGTGAGGCCGTCGCTGTCGGTCTCGGCCTGGCCTTCCGGCTATCGGCCCGTCTCGGCCTATGTCCGCCCGAGGAAGCCGAACAGGTCGTCGCCCATATCGCCGCGATCGGACTTCCGGCCGAGCTGCGCGTGTTGAACCGACGCTTCAGCGCCGCCCGGCTGATCGACCACATGCGGCGCGACAAGAAGGTGCGGGACGGAGCGTTGACCTTCGTGCTGGTCCGGGGGATCGGCCAAGCCTTCACCGACCGAAACGTGCCAATGGAAGCCGTTGCGGACCTATTGCGCCACGAAGGTTGCGACGACCGCGAGCTCGCCTGAAGCGAACTCGTCCAAAACCAACCCGCTTTGATGCTGATCCTCTACGTCATGGCCGGCGAAGCATGCCCTCGGGCTCGTCCCGGGAGGCCGGCCATCCACGACTTTGGCGCCCACCACGCCGCTCGTTGGCTTCGGCATCAAACACTGGAACACACGCCTATCGCCCGCTCCTCCCGCCAGACTCGCCACACCAATATCAGCGCCGCCAGCGCGCTCATCATGCCGCCGGCGAAATAGATGATGAACCCGCCGATCTCCTGGTCCAACTGCGGGGAAATGCCCGGATAAAGCCGGCCGCACAGATCATAGAACGGATACAGGTCCCGCCCGGCCAGGCTGATCAATGCGCCCAGCATGATCTGCGGCATCTGCACCGACATCACCAGCACCAGCCGCCCGCCGAACGACATCAGAGCTGGTGGTTTCGGGCGTGGATCCAGGATCAGCACCCAGAACAGCACGCCGTCCGCCAGCATCGTCCAGTTCATCACCGCATAAAGCCGCGCGTCGAGCATGACCCGGAACTGCACCGCCGGAACCAGCCACAGTACGATCAGCCCGGCAAACAGCACCGCCGCGATCACCGGCTGCTGCACCGTCCGCCCCAGCCGAGCCATTGCCGGCCGGTCCACCATCCTGCGCACCGGGTCCGGCATACCGCGGCGGAGCACCTCGCCAGGCCAGGACAGCGCGATCAGGAATGGCCCGAGATGGTGCGTCGTAAGGTGCTGGATGCGGCTCAGGAAGAACATGTGCTGGGCCAGGTAATCGAACCGGGTTTGCAACACGGCGTAGCTCGCCATCACGCCGGCCGCGAACAG
>DATDIC010000247.1:0-3197 GCA_036521275.1 Acetobacteraceae bacterium | reverse complement strand
GATCGCCCGAACCAGCTCTGGGTTGCGGACCTGACATACGTCTCCATCGCGGGCGCCTTCGTCTATCTGGCAGCCATCCTGGATGCCTGGTCGCGCAAGGTGGTTGGTTACGCCATCAGCCGGTCGATGGACGCTCGCATTGCAGTCGCGGCGCTGAAGGCGGCGATCAGGAGCCGAACGCCGGTCACCGGCTGCATTCATCATTCCGATCGCGGGGCGCAAGGCGGATTCAATTGATTGTCCCAACACGATGTTTGTTGGCCTATTGGGCGACACTGCAAACCGCCCCCGCATTGGCTCAGCGGCGGCGCAGTTTTCGACGATGCCGGTGGTCCAACCTGGACAAGCATAGCGCCGTGCTCGGTCTCGTCCAGGACGAGCCGGCGCGGCGCGCCGGTGCCGCAAGCGGCATCCTGGACAAGACCTGCGCGCGGCACTCTGCCGGAGGCAGGTCGGCTCCGAGGAATGGTCCTGTTAGTCTCACCAAGGAATGCGATCTGGATCTTGGATCCGGACAGGCGACATCCGAAGCCACGGTAACATCCTGAGGCAAGACGGGGGTCAGGTCCGGAAGTCGCTTGACGTGGCCGATATGAGCAATTGGCCAAGCGCCTCGTAAGCGTTGCGGCGGCCCCACCTAGCGCCGGTCGGCGCAAATATGCTGCGTCGGGTCTATGGAAACCGACGCACTGCCAACCGAGCCCCCCGCCGAATCAAAGAGTTCTCGTACGAGCGCTCGTACGAGTTCCCGCGGTTCCAGGGTTGAGCTGATCACCCGTGCCGAATCGCGCCGCCGGTGGTCCACCGAGCAAAAGCAGGCAATTGCGGCGAAAAGCTTTGAGCCGGGCGTGTCGTCCATGGATGTTGCGCGCGAGTATGGCATCAGCAGCGGCCTGATTTCGACATGGCGCAGGGCGTTGCTGGCCGCGCAGCCCGGCTCTGCCAGTGCCGTTACGCACTTCGCCCGCGTCCAGATCGCCCGACCACAGCAAGCCGCGCCGTTGCTAGATCCGCCATCACGATCGGAACCGCAGCCGCGACCGGCCAGCTTGATCGAGATCGTCCTACCCGACGGCACGGCGGTGCGGGTGGACGCGCAGATCGATCCGCGTGCCTTGCGCCGCATAGTGGCAGCGTTGCGTGGATGATCACTCTGCCGTCGGGTGTTCGGGTCTGGCTGGCTTGCGGCCACACCGATATGCGCAAGGGCATCGACGGGCTGGCGATGCTGGCGCAGCAGGTACTGGAAGAAGACCCGTTCAGCGGCACGTTGTTCGCCTTCCGGGGCAAACGCGGCGGGCTGATCAAGATACTTTGGTTTGATGGGCAAGGCATGTGCCTGTTCAGCAAGCGTCTGGAGAAAGGCCACTTTCTCTGGCCGACAACCAGCACCGGCCGCGTCTCGCTAACCCCGGCGCAGGTCTCGATGTTACTGGAAGGGATCGACTGGCGCATGCCGCCGCGGGTCCGCCGCCCGGAACTAGCGGGTTGATACTGCTGCTCACGCAGGATTCAATTGGTGCGGCACGGGACGAGGATTCACCGTTCCCCGGTGTCCATCGCCCCCACCCCGCTACCCGAGGATCCAGCGACGTTGCAGCACCTGCTGCTCGAAGCCCAGGCCGAGATCACGCGGTTGCAGATGTTGATCGCCGGTTTGCTGCGCCATCGCTTCGGCCGCCGCTCCGAACAGCTCAGCGACGAGGCGTTGGATCAAGGGATCGAGGATCTCGAGCAGTCCCTGGCCGAGCAGACGGCCAAGATTGAAGCGGCCCAGCCCGTCACTCGCTCCGCGGCGCCGAAGCGTAACCGCGGCGCGCTGCCTGCTCATCTGCCACGGGATGAGGTGGTGATCGATGTCGCCGACAAGACTTGTCCCTGTTGTGGCGCTCCGTTGCATCCAATCGGCGAGGACCGTGCCGAGATGCTGGACCACATGCCCGCCCAGTTCCGTGTGCAGGTCATCCGCCGTCCGCGCTACGGCTGCCGGGTGTGCGAGCAGGCCGTGGTGCAAGCGCCCGCGCCGGAGCGGTCGATTGATGGGGGCATGGCAACCGAGGCGCTGTTGGCGCATGTGCTGGTCAGCAAATATGCCGACCACCTGCCGCTGTATCGCCAGGCGCAGATCTTCGCCCGCGAGGGCGTGACCCTGGATCGTTCTACATTATGCAATTGGGTCGGCCGTGCATGCTGGTGGCTGGAGCCGCTGCATGCACTGATCCTGAGCACGGTGCTGTCGTCGCCGAAAGTCGTTGCAGACGATACCACAATGCCGGTGCTGGACCCGGGCCGGGGGCGTACCAAGACCGGACGGCTGTGGTGCTATGCCACCGACAATCGACCTTGGTCCGGACCTGGTCATCCCGCCGCGGCCTACGTCTACAGCGAGGATCGCAAGGGCGAACATCCGGCAACTCATCTGAAGGGCTTCCAGGGTTTGCTCCAGGTGGACGGCTACGCCGGGTTCGGCCAAGTGAAGGTTACGACCAATCAGCCGCCCCGATTGGCCTTTTGTTGGGCGCATGCGCGGCGGAAATTCTATGACGTCCACGTCGCCACGAAGTCGCCGATCGCGCACCAGGCGTTGCAACGGATCGGTGCGCTCTATGCGATCGAGAGCGAGATCAGCGGCCGGTCCGCAGAAGACCGCCAGCAAAACCGCCAGCAGCGCAGCCGCCCATTGGTCGAGGCCTTGCAGGTTTGGTTGCGCGAGCAACTCGGTCGACTGTCCGGTCGCTCCAAGCTGGCGCAGGCGATCCGCTACACATTCAACCATTGGGACGGGTTGCTCCGGTTCCTCGACGACGGGCGCCTCGAATTGGATACCAACATTGTCGAACGGGCCATGCGCCCGATCGCCCTCGGGCGGAAGAACGCGTTGTTCGCCGGAGCCGATAGCGGCGGACGTCACTGGTCCATCATCGCTACGCTGATCCAGACGGCCAAGCTGAATGACGTCGAGCCGCTGGCCTGGCTAGCCGATGTGCTCAAGCGCATGGTCTCCGCACAAACCAAACGCCACGAACTCGACCAGTTGTTGCCGTGGAATTGGAAACTCTTGAACGAGCCGCAGGCAATCAGCTCAGGGTAGGCATCACAACCCACGTGGTGACGCCGCGACGCTTACGGCGAAACTGCCCGAGCTGAAATACAGCTCCGTCACCGATGCTGCCGCCGTGCTTGGCGGCGTCCCGGCG
>DATDIC010000246.1:0-11432 GCA_036521275.1 Acetobacteraceae bacterium | reverse complement strand
CACCCCGACCGTTTGCAAATCATCGATCTCACCACACGAATAGCCGTGCTCCGCAAGTATTTCAGCACCATGTTCGCCGAAGCGGGGAGGCTCGGTACGCGTCCCGCCGGGCGTGCGCGACAACTTGATCGGAGTTCCAAGACCCCGGTACCAGCCGAGTTCCGTCACCATCTGACGGTGCAAGGTATGCGGTGCGGCTGTCGCTTCATCAACCGGCAGCACCGGTCCCGCCGGCACACCAGCATTGATCAGTTGCAGTGCGACTTCCTGCCCGTCGCAGTCCGCGAATGCGGCGGCCAGATCAGAACTGAGGGCTGCGCGGTTGTTCATCCGGTTCGAATTGGATGCATAGCGCTCGTCGACCGCCATCTCGGGCCGACCGATCACCTCACAGAGCCGGCGAAACTGGCCGTTATTGCCGGAGGCGATGAAAATCTCGCAGGTACGCGTCGGATATTTGTCATAGGGAACCAGATTGGGGTGAGGGTTGCCCGTGGGCATCGGCCGCCGCCCGTTCAGGAAGTAATTTGCCGCTTGCGGATGCAGCAGCGACATTCCGCAATCGTATAACGTCATGTCCAGGAACTGGCCGCGACCCGACCTGGCACGTTCGAACAACGCCATCAGGACGCCAAGCGCCGAATAGAGTCCGGTTCCCATATCCACAACCGCCGTGCCGAGCCGCAGCGGACCGGTGCCGGGGGTGCCATTCACGCTCATTAGTCCTGTCATCGCCTGGAGGATTGCGTCGTAGCCCGGCAATCCTCCCAATGGGCCGTCCGCGCCAAATCCGGAGATGCGGCAATGGACCAACGCCGGGAACCGGTGCGACAGCACGTCCGAATAGCCGAGCCCCCATTTTTCCATCGAGCCCGGCTTGAAATTCTCGACCAGCACGTCCGCGCTCTCCAGCAAGCGCAAAAGCACCGCTTTGCCTTCCGACTTACCGATGTCCAGGCCCATCGAGCGCTTGTTGCGATTGATGCCGATGAAGTAGCTAGCGTCTTCCTCGTGGAACGGTGGCCCCCAATCGCGTACCTCGTCACCCTGAGGCGGCTCGATCTTGATAACGTCCGCGCCGTGATCGGAAAGAATCATCGTACAATAGGGGCCGCCGAGCACGCGCGTCAGGTCGATCACCTTAATTCCGGCAAGGGCTCCTGGACCGGCGGCAAGCCCCTTGCCTCCGGGTCTGTCTGTTCCATCCATCACGCGGCCTGCTCCTTCGCGCGTCCCCAGACCCGACGGCAGAATTCCGGATAGGTTTCCAGCATTCGGTCGTGCACCGGGCCGCGCAAAGCCAGAAGCTGCTCGGCCGAGGGCGATGCGGTTTCGGGTACCTCCGCCGGGCAATCATAATCGAAGCCGGTGGCCAGGCGAATCGACTCAGCGGTCTCGCCCGGGTGAATGGAGCTGAGCTGGAAACGCGCCTTGTCGCGATCGAAGCGAAAGATGCACTTCCCTGTTACCAGAGCCTGAGCTGTGCCGCGTCGAAATACGCCGGGGGCGGAAATGCCGGGCGCCGAAACGATGTCCACATGCGGCACCAACACTCGAGGCGAATGTTCTTCCCGGAACAAGATGGTACGCGGCGTCATGAGATACATGAATGCGGAGCCGAAGCTGCCTGGAAAGCGCACCTTGCTGCCTGGCCAATCGCCGGTACCGATCAGATTGATGTTGGCCTGACCGTCTATTTGGCCACCACCCAAAAAGAACAAGTCGATGCGTCCCTGGCCGGCGAGGTCGAACAGTTCGCGCGTTCCGGACGTGAATGGGTTCCCGCTATGCTTGTGCAGCAAGGACAGGCGTACCGGATGGCCGAGCACCTTCAGCAACCAGCAGGCGGCCGCCGGGATCGCGCTCGCCGCGCCGACTGCAATGTGACGCGCGGGTGGGGCATTCGGATCAAGAATGAGGCGTGCAAGCGCGGCGGCCATCAATTCTTCATCGCGAATCATTCTGCGGCCTGCGCGCGGTCGGCTAAGACGTAACGTTGAAGATAGGTACGAAATCCGTCTTCATTTCGGGCGGCGCGCGCGTACTCTGTCAAATGCAGCGGATCGGCCCCGTACTCCCCGAGCAGCGCCAGGGGCCACGCACCCCGTTCGGCAATCGCTACAGCCTCGATATATGCGGACGAGATCGTGCCGGCAGCCAAGCGTTCGTCTTCCAGCAAGTTGGCATCGACGATCCGCTCCACCGAGACCAGGGAGCGCTTCGCAGCATGGGCCATCGTAGCCAATTCCAACCGCCGGCCGACAAACACGTTGCCATCGAGATCTGCCATCGAAGCATGGAAAACTGCGAGATCCGGCGACAACGCGGGCAATAGCACGATCGGATCGTTGCCGGAGGCAAATGGGTTGTTGATAAGCTTCCAGTCCGGTCGATGCGCCAGGATGTCGCTGCCGATGATGCCGCGCAGAGGCATGAACGGCACACCCTTCTCTGCGGCCTGCAGCATCGTGTGGATTGCCGGGCAGGTGGCATCCTTCAGGGTGATCCGTCCGGCTGCCAACGCCGCCAGGAACCGCGGCGCGCTCCCTGCCTCTCCGAGCGAGACGCCGGAGCTTTCCAGTTCCGTAACACATCCGGCACCGATTAGCAGATCGGTCGTATAGCCGGAGACCGGCACGCCGAGCAGGCGCAGGTCACGCCGTTCGGCGCGGATCAGCGCGCGAGCCAACTCGCAGGGGGGAGTGGAGTTGTCGGGCGGCAGCGCAAGGAGCGCACCGTCTGGTACCAGGGCGGCAAGCGCCTCGAGGGTGGGGAGGTGCATGGGCTTATCCGAGCGCCGCCACAAGCGCCTCGGCACTTCGACCGTTGGCGATGGCGGCGGAGCGCCCGTCCCAATGAACTCCGCCCACCCGCGCGAACGCGTGGTTCGCGTTCGGGTACACGTAGCAGGCGATGTTCCGCTGTTTTTTCGTGGCTTCGATGACCTTGTTCCGACCGTCGGCGGGGAAAAATTCATCCTGGCCGGCGATGTGAATGACCAGCGGCCTGGTGATCTTGTCCAAATCCGAAAGGAGATTGTCGAGACCGACGCCGTAATAGGAGATGTTAGCGTCAGCGTCGAACTGTTCCGCCATCATGACGGCGAGCCTGCCCCCGAGGCAATACCCCATCGTTCCGACTTTGCCATTGCAGCCGGGCAGCTTTCGGGCTGCTTGTAGGGTCTCCTTGATGTCCTCGATGCCTTTCTGCTGGTCGAACATGTTGAACAGCTCGAACGCTTTTTTCCATTCCGCGTCGGTCTTATCCGTAATGTCCACGCCCGATTCGATGCGCCAGAACAGATCTGGGCAGACCGCCCGGAACCCGAGATCTGCCACCCAGGCAGCGGCATCCCGCATCGCCTGATTGACGCCAAATATCTCCTGGATCAGCACCACGGTGCCCGCAGGCGTGACCCTCGGTTCTGTCACATAGGCCGAAAAGCTGCCGCTACCGTCGCCCGCCTGGATCGAAATTGTGCGTGCCATTAGTCATCTCCCTCCCAAGCCCGCCACGATAGTGGATCGGCGCCGGTCCGCCCACTGGCCTACGGCACCGGGGTTCCACCGGCCGGGGCCTGCCCCTGCGGGAAGCCTGGGTTGAAGCGGCCGACATTACCCAGCAGTTGCTGTAGGAAGCTCGATTCGGTGCCCGGGGATGGCGTCGTGCGCGCCACGATCGGCACCGACAGGGAATCATGCTGGTTTAGTGTTTGCACGTGCTCCAGCACGCCCTGGGCATTGAAGGACAGCACCACGACCCCTTGTTGAATCACCCCCTGCGTCCCGCCAATCACCGGTCGGGTCAGCTCGCTGATATAATACCAGGAATTGGGGTCAAAGCTTCCCTTCGCGGTGGGCGACCCAAGCAACGAGGTGGCATCCGCCTGCGTGGTCGTGCCCGGTACCAGCTGTTTCAGCTCATCCGCATCCACCCGGTTGCCGCGCACCGTGGCAGGAGGCAAAAACAGGCTGCAGCCGCCTAGCAGAATTGTCAGGCCGAGCACGCCGACGCGGGCGGATTGGCGCAACGTAATGAGACGGAAATGCAAGCTCACACCGGGACCTCTAACTGGACACGCGCGGCCCCTCGATTGACCGCACCGACAGGCAGGATATGTGGAGCGGGTTGTCACGGAGGCATCCAGCCTGTCAATGATTGAACGGGATGCGAGGCCGAAACGGGGGGTCGCCCGGCTGACCTCACTGCTCGCGGTAAGGCGCGATCGATACGAGCGTGCGGGATTCCTGCTGTATGCCGCGGCCGTCCGCGCGGCTCGTGCGCCGTTCCTGTACGCGGAGCTAGGTGTCCCCGACACGTTGGACGGGCGGTTCGACCTGATCGGTTTGTACGCGTTCCTGTTGATCGAGCGCCTTCGGCTGGCACCGGCGCCTGGGCCTGCATTGGCTCAGGCGGTATTTGACGCCATGTTCAGTGACATGGATGTGGCTTTACGGGAAATGGGGGTTGGCGATCTTTCGGTGGGGAAGAAGGTAAGGGTGATGTGGAATGCATTCCACGGACGGGCGAGGGCCTATGCGGCACCGACCGAAGCGCGCGATGTCGAGGCCCTGGAAGCTGCAATTACCCGGAACGTCTGGCGAGGAAGGCCACCGCCGCCGGGCGCCGGCGGCCGGCTGGCGCGGCTGGCTCTGGCAGAGCACGATCAACTGGCCGGACAGTTGCTCAGTGGACTGGCCGAGGGATTCGTGAGTTTTCTTGATCCGGGCAGCACAATATGAAAACAGAATTGCACCGAATTCTGGCGGTCGATCGAATCGGGCCAGCCGGACTGGACTTCAGAGTTGCGGCCCGTTCGGCGGAGTGCTCCGCCCTGGCGCGCCGAATGCGGCTGCCGGCCATCCTCTTCCTGACCTGCGAGTTTCATTTGCACCGCCAGCCTGGCGGCGACGTGACGGCACGCGGGCGTCTCTCTGCCCGAATCGTGCAGACCTGCGTGGTTTCGTTGGAGGAATTCGAGGCAGCCGTGGAGGAGGACTTCGCGATCCGCTTCGTGCAGGACGGCCAGGAGAGCGAGGAGATCAGTCCGGAGAGCGAGGACGAGGTGCCGTTCCAGGATGGCAAACTCGACCTCGGAGAGGCCGCGGCCGAGCAGCTCGCATTAAGTCTAGACCCGTATCCACGCCGTCCGGGCGCGGCACTCCCCGACCAGGCGCCTGAGCCGACCGGGGGCAAGCTGGAGCAGCTTGCCGACCTTCGCCTTCGGCATTGAATGGGCCTCCCGCCCACTCACTTGCGACGGGGACATCGCTCTGCTAGACCGCGCCGCTCGCAGTTTTGTAACCACGTGATTGCCTTGCCCACGCGCCCTGATGCCGGCGCAACGGGGTGGGCGGGTATCACCGAATCCCGAGAGGCGTGCTTCGATGGCCGTACCCAAGAGAAAGACCTCGCCGTCGCGGCGCGGCATGCGACGCAGTCACCACGGGCTGACGCAGGAAGCGCACGCCGAATGCCCGAATTGTGGCGAGCTGAAGCGACCGCATCACGTATGCAGCCATTGCGGCCATTACGACGGGCGCGAGGTCATCGCCGCCGGAAAAGCCCTGAAAGGCGCGATTCGGGCCTGACCGCCCACCGCGGGGGGACGCGGCGGGCGTGAACGGGACATTCACGCTGGCAGTGGATGCTATGGGTGGCGACAACGCTCCAGCCATGGTACTGGAGGGTTTGGAAATCGCCTCCGAGCGTCACCCGCACGCACGATTCTTGCTGATCGGTGACGAAACGAAACTGGGACCCTCGCTGAAACAACTCCGGCGCGCTTCGGCAGCTTGCACAATTCGGCATGCCGCCGAGGTGATCGCCAATGAGATGAAACCCACGGCGGCACTGCGTGTTCGGAACGCTTCCATGCGAGTGGCGATTGATGCAGTCGCGGCGGGTGAGGCAGCGGGTGTGGTCAGCGCCGGCAATACCGGGGCGCTGCTCGCGCTGGCAAAAATCGTCATCAAGACGCTCCCCGGGATCGACCGTCCGGCTATGGCCGCCATCGGCCCTTCGGCCCGCGGTGACATCGTAATGCTGGATCTCGGCGCCAACGTCGTATGCGATTCGCGCAATTTGGTGGAATTCGCCGTTATGGGCGACGTGTTTGCGCGTACCGTCCTAGGGCTGCCGGCTCCCAGCATCGGCCTGCTCAATGTTGGCAGCGAGGAGTTGAAGGGCGACGAGCGGGTGCGCGAAGCTGCCGAAGTTCTGCGGCAAAGTCCCATTGCATCTCAGTTCTACGGCTTCGTGGAAGGCCACGATATCGCGGCCGGCACGACGGATGTGATCGTCACCGATGGTTTCACTGGTAACGTTGCACTTAAGACTGGCGAGGGAACCCTGAAGCTGATCGGCGAATTGCTGCGCCAGGTATTCCGTTCCAGCCTAACTGGCCGGATGGCTTATCTGCTGGCACGGCCGGCACTTGACCGCTTGCGCGAATGGCTTGATCCACGCCGCTATAATGGTGCGGTGATGTTGGGACTGAATGGTGTAGTGGTGAAGTCGCATGGTGGTACGGACGCGCAGGGCTTCGCCCATGCAATCGATGTGGCGATGGATATGGTCGTGCATCGATTCAACGATCAGATCCGCGAAGGGCTGGCACGCATTGTCGGGGGTAGCGCGTCCCACCTGGCGACAGCGTCCTGAGACGAATTGATGATCATTCGTTCTGTCCTTGCCGGCGTTGGCGCATATCTCCCTGAACGGACACTCAGCAATGACGCTCTGGCGCAGCGGCTGGAAACGTCTGACGCGTGGATTCGCGAGCGGACCGGTATCCGGCAGCGCTATATTGCGGGCCCGCATGAGAGCTGCGCCTTTATGGGGACCGCGGCAGCTCGCGCCGCGCTGAAGCATGCGGGTGCCGATCCATCTAACGTGGACGCGATCATCCTCGCAACCAGCACGCCGGATCAGAGCTTTCCGGCAACCGCGCTTCGCGTGCAGGCGGCGTTAGGGGTAACACGCGGGTTCGGTTTCGATCTTTCGGCCGCCTGTGCTGGGTTCATCTACGCGCTTTCCGTTGCCGACGGAATGATTCGAGCGGGCCAGGTAACGGGCGTGCTGGTCATCGGCAGTGAGGTCTATTCACGTATTCTGAATTGGCAGGATCGCGGCACCTGCGTCCTTTTTGGCGACGGTGCTGGTGCGATATTTCTGTGTGCTGGCTATGGCAGTGGCAGTATCGACCGCGGTGTTCTTTCCACGCATTTGCACGCGCAAGGCACACTGGGCGATATTCTCTACGTGGATGGCGCGGTAGGGCAGCCGGATCGGCCGGGCACATTGGTGATGAACGGTCGAGAGGTGTTTCGGCACGCCGTCTTACGGCTGGCGGAGGCGGTCGATGAGGCGCTGGCGGCGAACGGATTGAACCGACGGGATGTGGATTGGCTGGTGCCGCACCAAGCGAATTTGCGGATTATCGATGCGATGGGAAAGCGTCTCGGATTGCCGTCTGAGCGGGTGGTCGTAACCGTCGATCGGCATGCCAACACTTCGGCCGCTTCTGTGCCTCTTGCGCTTGCAGAGGCGGTGCGCGACGGGCGCATCCAGAGCGGCGATCTGGTGCTGATGGAAGCGCTCGGCGGTGGGCTGACCTGGGGATCCGCGCTGGTACGGATGTAAAAGCTCAGGTGCCGCACAGCGTCAGCGCTCCATCACTCCGCGAGCCGAACTTATTCCGGCAGCAGCTCGATCCCATCGCCGATTTCAAAGCGGCCGCCTTCGATAACCTCGGCATGAAGGCCCAGATCGGCATGCCCGTAGAGTCGCCGTAGCTCCTCGACAGGATTGGCGTCGCGCTCGGCGGTCAGCGGGTTCACCTCGGTTGCCGGGCAGCGGGTGATCCGTTTGACGACGCGCAGCACTGCGCCCCCGAGCTGAAGTTCGCGTCCGACCCAGGTCAGTTCACTCCAGGCGGGGGCTCCGCTGAACCAGACATTCGCCCTGAACCGTCGGCGATGTCGGCGCGCGGCGAGCCTGGTCTCGAAATCCCGCAGGCTGGCGAGGTTGATCAGGCTGATCCTCGGCGCCTTCTGGTCACAGAACAGGTGGCCCGGAACGTAGTGGAAGCGCGGCGCCCCGCGCGCCTCGCCTCCGAGAAAGTCAGTCAGGAACTGACCGACCTCCTCCCGCCCGACCGCCGTAAGTGCATTTGCGGACACCGTGCTGTCATCCGGCGCGCGGATGGCCAGCACGCCCGAGCGGGGATCGAATACCGATTGCAGTGCGGCAATGCGAGCATTCATCATTTGGCACATGAAGTTGGTCTTCGGCAGCCAGGCGGGTTGCTCGGGATCGAACGGCGCATCACCTTGCGCGAGCGCGAAAGCGCGGTCCCACGGAATTGCGCCGCCCGCTGCCACTTCTGCCGCGTCGAGCGCCTCGGCGGAAAGCCCCTTTACCGGGTAACGGTACAGATATTCTATGCGCATGGACCGGCCCCCTTGAGGGGCAGTCTGCGCCCTCCCACCTTAGTTGCCAAAAGGTTCATGTCTCCGTCGCCTCCGAGAGGGGCGGGGAGTAAAACCGTCGCCTGAGTTATAGGGACACAGCAATGGATATTGAAAAGTTCACTGAGCGTGTGCGCGGCTTCCTGCAGGCCGCTTCCACAATTGCGATCCGCGAGTTCCATCAGCGGATCACGCCGGAGCATCTGCTGAAGGCGTTACTGGATGATGAGGAAGGGGCTGCGGCAGGGTTGATCCGGGCGGCCGGTGGCAATCCGAAGGCGGCGCTCGCGGGGATTGAGGCCGAACTTGCGAAACAGCCGAAAGTTCAAGGCGGCGGTGCCGGTCAGCCGCAGCTCACGCCGGACTTGGTGCGTGTGCTGGACGCGGCTCAGCAGACTGCTACCAGAGCGGGCGATGAGTATGTAGCGCAGGACCGGTTGCTGGTCGCGCTTGCGGCGTCCGATTCGCCGGCTGGACGGGCTTTGAAGAGTGCCGGGGCGACCGCTCAGGCGCTGGAGAAGGTCGTTGCGGATGTCCGCAAGGGCCGCAAGGTCAGCAGCCAGAACGCCGAGGCCAACTTTGACGCGCTGAAGAAATACGCTCGCGATGTCACCGCGCTGGCGCGCGAGGGCAAGCTCGATCCGGTCATTGGTCGCGATGAAGAGATTCGCCGCGCTATCCAGGTTCTTGCCCGGCGAACCAAGAACAACCCCGTGCTGATCGGCGACCCGGGCGTCGGCAAGACCGCCATCGTGGAGGGATTGGCGCTTCGCATTGTCAACGGCGACGTGCCGGAGGCGCTGAAAGGCAAGCGGTTGCTGGCACTTGACCTCGGCGCGATGGTCGCCGGTGCAAAGTATCGTGGGGAGTTCGAGGAACGTCTGAAGGCGGTGTTGAAGGAGATCGAGGCCGCTGAAGGCGAGATCATCCTGTTTATCGACGAGATGCACACATTGGTGGGTGCTGGTCGTGCGGATGGGGCGATGGATGCGTCCAATTTGCTGAAGCCTGAGCTCGCCCGGGGCACGCTGCACTGCATCGGCGCGACCACGCTCGACGAGTATCGTAAGCATGTCGAGAAGGATGCGGCGCTGGCGCGACGCTTTCAGCCGGTGTTCGTCGGTGAGCCGTCGGTTGCTGACACGATCAGTATTCTTCGCGGCATCAAAGAGAAATACGAAACGCATCACGGTGTGCGCATTACCGATGGAGCTCTCGTGGCTGCCGCCACGTTGTCGAATCGCTACATCACTGACCGCTTTCTGCCGGACAAGGCGATCGACCTGATCGATGAAGCCGCCAGCCGGCTGCGCATGCAGGTGGACAGCAAGCCCGACGAACTGGACGAACTCGACCGTCGCGTGATCCAGCTAAAGATCGAACGCGAGGCGCTGCGGAAAGAGAGCGATCCCGCATCGCGCGACCGGCTGGTCAATCTGGAAAGGGAACTGGCCGAACTCGAAGAGAAATCCAACGCCATGACGGCTGCCTGGCAAGCGGAAAAAGAGAAGGTTGCCGAAACCAAGAGGCTGAAGGAGCAGCTTGAACAAGCGCGCAGTGACGTTGAGGTGGCGCAGCGTCGCGGCGATTTAGCGCGCGCGTCGGAGCTGCTCTATGGCGTGATACCGGGTATAGAGAAGAAGCTTGCCGCGGCGGCGGATGGTCGGCTGGTGAACGAGGCGGTGACCGAGGAAGGGGTTGCCGCCGTGGTCTCGCGCTGGACCGGGATCCCGGTCGACAGGATGCTGGAGGGTGAGCGCGCCAAGTTGCTGCGCATGGAGCAGGAGATGCGTCGGCGCGTGGTGGGCCAGGATGAAGCGTTGAAGGCGGTAGCCAATGCTGTCCGGCGCGCGCGTGCCGGTTTGCAGGATCCGAGCCGTCCGATCGGGAGCTTTCTGTTCCTTGGACCAACCGGCGTAGGCAAAACCGAGACGTGCAAGGCGCTTGCCGAATTCCTGTTCGACGACGAGCGGGCGATGGTGCGGATCGACATGAGCGAGTTCATGGAGAAGCACGCTGTTTCCCGCCTGATCGGGGCGCCGCCGGGTTATGTCGGCTATGACGAGGGTGGTGTGCTGACCGAGGCGGTCCGCCGCCGACCCTACCAGGTCATCCTGTTTGATGAGGTCGAGAAGGCGCACGAGGACATCTTCAATGTGCTGCTACAGGTGCTCGATGATGGCCGATTGACCGACGGGCAGGGCCGCACGGTGGATTTCCGCAATACCATCGTCGTGCTGACGTCCAATTTGGGCAGCGATGTGTTGGCTGCGCAGCCCGAAGGCGAAGCGGCAGTGATGGTGCAAGGGCAGGTGATGCGGCTGGTGCGTGCGCATTTCCGGCCGGAGTTCCTGAACCGGCTTGACGAGATTATCCTGTTCCGTCGTCTGCAACGTGCCGACATGGCGGCGATCGTGCAGATCCAGGTCGAGCGGCTGCGCGCCTTGTTGAGCGATCGAAAGATCGGGCTGGAGTTGGATCTCAGTGCGCTCGAATGGCTGGCGGCGGAAGGATACGACAGCACTTATGGTGCGCGGCCGCTGAAGCGGGTGATTCAACGCAGTCTGCAGAATCCACTCGCCGGGCTGATCCTGGAGGGCGCGGTGAAAGAGGGTGAGACCGTGCGGGTTTCGGCTGGTGCCGAGGGGCTGACCATCAACGGGCAGATGGCCGAGGCTGCATAATTGCGAGGGAGCGGCGGAGATGCTCCGCCGCTCTTTTTTCACCAGCGTGCCGAATGATGATGTCACGGCGTTGACACGCGGTTGGGCCGCGACTAGATAGCGGCTCCCGCGCTGACCGGTTCTTCCGATTGGCGCCGTTCATTGACAGTTTCATAGGCTGGAAGGGATACGTTGGCGGCGTTCTTTGGGGGTTTGTGTGTGCTGAGAGTGGTGCATGCGGGCTCTGGCTGGATTGCTGGCGGGTTTGGGCTGATGAGTGAGCCTGGGCTTGCTGGTA
>DATDIC010000245.1:0-4026 GCA_036521275.1 Acetobacteraceae bacterium | reverse complement strand
GTGGTGCTCGGCGCGGCCTGGGCGTCCCCGCCCGCACTGCATCAGCCGGCGATATCGGAGCCGCCCTATAGCGCCATCTGCGTCCCGGCGGGTCGTGGCGACGGTACGATTGCCGATGATGTTTATGCGCTCGGCGTGCTTCTGCTCACGCTGGTGCTCGGACGCCAGCCGCTGGCCGACCTCGATGACACGGCGATCATCGAGCGCAAGCTCGAGTTCGGCAGCTACGCCGCCCTGACAGAAACCGCACGACTGCCACAAGTCATCGCCGATCTGCTGCGCGGTATGCTGGCCGACGACCCAGACCATCGCCCCTCCCCCGCACTGCTCACCGAGCCTGGCTCAGCGGCTGCACGACGGCTCGCCGCGCGGTCCCCACGGCGCGCGCAACAGGTGCTGCTCGTTGCCGGTCGCCCGGTGACGAGCACCCGGCTGCTCGCGTACATTCTGGCCAAGGAGCCCCAGGCAGGCCTTCAATTGCTCAGGATCGGCGCCGTCGACTACTGGGTGCGGCGCGAGCTCGGAGACCCGGCCATAGCCGCGCGCCTCGACGAAGCCATCCGTGGCATGCGGGGCGAAAACAGCGATGCCGTGATCGTCATGCGGGCGATCGCGGTGCTCGATCCGCTGGCGCCGCTCTGCTGGCGAACCGTCACATTGTGGCCGGACGGCGTCGGGCCAGCCCTTGCCGCGGCCGACGACCCCGCCGCGATCGTCGAGCTGATCATGGCCGACGCGGTGGGACTCTGGGCCCGGACGCGATCGGAGCGATACGACGCGATTGCGTTGCAAATGGAAGCGCGCCGCTACCGTGGCTGGATCACCAGCCGGGACGGCAATGGCCTCGAACGGATGCTCTATTTCCTCAATCCGCTGCTGCCCTGTGCCAGCCCGCTATTGGCCGGTTCCTGGGTGGCATCGCTCGCCGATCTGCTCCCGGCCCTGGAGCGGGCGGCCAAGACGATCGAGCGCGGCAAGGCACGCCCGGTGGATCGTGACATCATGTCCTTCGTCGCTGCGCGATCCGATCAGCGCGCGCTGGACATCGGCCTGGTGCAGCACGCCGGCGCAGCCATGACAGTCGGAGAGTTGCGGCTGCTGGCCGGCTTGCAGCAGCTTTATCATCCGGCGCCGCTGCCCAGGCTCGCCGCATGGGTTGCCGCCCATGTGCATGAGCTGTTGGCTGGGCTGCACAGCAAAGCCCGCCAGGCGGCACTGGCGAAGCGGATCGCTTCCTTAGCTGAAGCCGGTCAACTCGGGCCGATGCTGGCGCTGGTCGCCGACCGGGCGGAGCAGCTCGCTGACGCCAGCGAATATCAGGCAGCCACGGCCGAACTCGCGCGGATCGACGCAGAACTCGTCCGTTGCCGAAGCGACAATACGGGTCGGACCGAACAGGCGCGACATTGGGGCCAGGAGTTGGCCGCGGGGCTGGGTTTGGCTGCGGCCGTCGCCACACTGCTCATAGCCGTGCTGGACTGATCCGGATGAAATCGGAAGGTTCCGTGCGGGCGAATGGCGCTTCCACGATCTGGCTGCAAGGGCTGGTCTGCGGAGCACTGGCGACGCTCGCCACCCCGCTTGCCTTGCTGCTGGTCGTGCTCCTGGCGCCGGCTATCGCGGCGGGGTTGCTGGACAGCCAGCCCGGCCGGCCAGTCGCTCGCGCGCTGCTACTATTCGGACTGAGCGCCAGCGTTGACCCGGCGCGGCGGTTGCTGGCCGCCGGGGATCTCATGTCCGTCAGCCTCGGCCTGCTGAGCGAACCTCGCGTGCTGGCCATCGCCTGGGGAGCGGCAGCCGGCGCCTGGGTCCTCGTCGAACTGGTCCCGGTATTTCTAGGACTGATACTTGAGGCCCGGAGTCGAACGACTGCCGGGCAGTTGCAGAAGCAACGTGAACGTCTGCTGGAAAACTGGCCCGGTTTGGGCTCCGGGAGTTGACCCGGAGCCCAGGGCAAAGGTTAGTGCTCGTCATGGAATAACCGAATCGACCGTCATTCCCGCGAAAGACTTAGCGAATCCAATGGCCAGCCGCTAGATTCCCGCCTTCCGCGGCAATGACGAGATGACGCGGTTGTTTCCGAACAACTCCTTACCGGGCGCCGACGGACTCCAGTTGCCGCCCGGCGGTCTGCATCCGGCGCTCGGCGATCTGCGCCTTCATGGCCTTCTGCAGCTTCTCGAACGCACGCACCTCGATCTGGCGAACCCGCTCGCGGGAGATGCCGTATTGCTGCGACAATTCCTCCAGCGTGGTCGGATTGTCCTTGAGCCGCCGCTCGATCAGGATGTGCCGCTCCCGCTCGTTCAGTGTCTTTAGCGCGGAAGACAACAGGGCCTTGCGCCCGGTCAGTTCTTCCCGGTCGGCAATGGCGGTTTCCTGGCTTTCCGACTCATCGACCAGCCAGTCTTGCCATTCGCCTTCGCTGTCCGAGCGGACCGGTGCGTTCAGACTGTGATCAGGCGCCGCGAGGCGGCGGTTCATGCTGATCACGTCCTGCTCCGGCACGTCGAGCACGCGGGCGATCTTGGCCACCTGCTCGGGCTTCAGGTCGCCGTCCTCGATCGCCTGCATCTGGCCTTTCAGCCGGCGAAGGTTGAAGAACAGCTTCTTCTGCGCGGCGGTGGTGCCCATCTTCACCAGCGACCAGGAGTGCAGGATGTATTCCTGGATCGCGGCGCGGATCCACCACATCGCATATGTCGCAAGACGGAAGCCGCGGTCAGGGTCGAACCGCTTGACCGCCTGCATCATTCCGACATTGCCCTCGCTGATCAGTTCCCCGACCGGCAGGCCGTAGCCGCGATAGCCCATGGCGATCTTCGCCACGAGCCGCAAATGTGATGTGACAAGCTTGTGTGCAGCTTCCATATCTTGGTTGTCACGCCAGCGACGGGCGAGCGAAAGCTCTTCCTCTGGCGAAAGCATGGGAAACTTGCGGATATCCTGTAGGTACCGCGAGAGATTGCCCTCGGGCGCGATATTAAGGACGGCAGAGGCCACGACCGGCTCCTTTCGTCTGGGCGGCGATGTATCCTGCCCAGGATGGCACAGGGCACTAACGCCGTGGACTGAATATCAGTCCATCGGATGGCAAGGATGTTACGTCCCGACCGCTTGTCCCATCTAATGGCGACCCAGGGTCGGACGGCGCGTCGGAGTGCCTTGCCGTTCGCTCCAACGGGTCATCTTATACAGGACCGCGTCAGTCCTGTCAACGATGTTGACCTATTGGGTCAGGATTGTGGCGTTTGCAGGTCACGATCCAGCGACACCACTAGCCGCGCAAAATCGTCGGGTACAGCCGATTCAAAACTGAGCTGCTCCCCGCTGCGCGGATGGGTAAAGCCCAGTCGCCCGGCGTGCAGCGCCTGCCGCGGAAAGTCCAGCAACGCCGATCGCAGCGGTTCCGGCACCGCCCGCGCGACGGCGGGAATGCGGCGAAGATAAACCGGGTCGCCCACGATAGGATGTCCAGCGCTCGCCAGGTGCACCCTGATCTGATGCGTCCGCCCGGTCGCCAGTCGGCACTCCAGCAGGCTCACCGCGGCCGGCCAGGCGCGCAGCACACGATATCGGGTCAGCGCCGGTTTCCCCCCATGCGCGCGAACCGCCATGCGTTTGCGGTCACGCGGGTCCCGCCCGATTGCGCCTTCGATCTCGCCCGCGACGGGAGACGGCACGCCCCAGGCCAGAGCCCTGTACGCCCGCTCCAGGTCGCGCGTGGCAAACGCCGCGCTCAGGCGGACCATTGCCAACTCGGTCTTGGCCACCACCATCAGCCCGGATGTGTCCTTGTCCAGCCGGTGGACGATCCCCGGCCGATGCTCGGCCCCGATCGAAAACGAAGCCCCGCAATGCGCGATGAGCGCATTCACCAGCGTGCCGGACTCGTTGCCCGGCGCCGGATGCACGACCAGCCCGGCGGGTTTGTCGAGCACGATCAGATCGGCGTCCTCAAACAGAATGGGAAACGGAATGGCCTCCGGTTGCGGGCGGGCCGGGCGCGTCGGCGGCAGCAGAACC
>DATDIC010000244.1:0-2954 GCA_036521275.1 Acetobacteraceae bacterium | reverse complement strand
CATCGCCGCCGAGCCCGCCTTCCTGCACGCACTGCGCGACGCCGCCACCCGCATCGGCGCGCTGCTGATCCTGGACGAGGTCATGACCTCCCGCCTGGCACCCGGCGGGTTGCAGTCGCTGCGTGGCGTCAAGCCAGACCTCACGACGTTCGGCAAATATATCGGCGGCGGCATGTCGTTCGGGGCGTTCGGCGGCCGGGCCGAGATCATGGACCTGTTCGATCCGCGCCGGCCCGACGCACTGCCACACGCCGGCACCTTCAACAATAATGTGCTGACCATGTCGGCAGGCTTGGCCGGGCTCACCGAGGTGTATACGCCCGAAGCGGCAGTGGCGCTGAATACGCGCGGCGACGCGCTGCGTGGGCGGCTGAACGCGCTCTGCCGCGCGGCCGATTCGCCGCTACAGTTCACCGGTATCGGCTCGATGCTGGCGGTGCACACGGTGCGCGGCCCAATCCGTACGCCGGCCGATGCGGCGAAGGGCGATGCCAAGCTGAAGGAGCTGTTCTTCTTCGATATGCTGGCGCAAGGCGTTTGGCTTGCCCGGCGAGGCATGATGGCGTTGAGCCTGCCGATCGGAGACGCCGAGTGCGACCAACTGGCCGGCGCCGTGGAGGAATTCATGGCTTCCCGCCGATCTTTGTTCGCGGCCGGGCGCGGTTAGCTCTCCAGTCGATCCCGGTCGCCGCCCCCTCCGGCGACCCGGGACGCGTGACCCGGCGGCCGTCTGATTGCCTAGCCGACGCGGCTCAGCCGACCGGTGTGCGGATCGACCGAGAACCGAGCAATTACCGTATTATCGGGCGCGGCATAGGTGAAAGCGATGTTACCGTCCGGCCCGGCCGCAACATCCGCGACCTTCCAGGTATGATTGCCGTTCCACGCCAGTAACGCCTGCGCGATCGTCTGTACGTCGGCCGTCGTCAGTTGCCGGTCAGCCGGAGGATGGAACAGGGCAAATGTGCCGAACGCAAAGGGGCGTCGGTGCCAGGCTTCCATCCTGCCGTCGCGATGGTGCATCCACTCCATCCAGCGCGGCTGCGAAGCGGGAGGCGCCGGAGGCCCGGCCATGGGAGCGGACGGCGACCCGGCCGGTCCACCCGGCGGAGGCGCGGGCTGCGCCTGGGCCAGAAGCGTACCGCCACCGACTGCGCCCGCAAGGGCGGCAGCCGTTGCTGCGGCTAGAAATGTTTTTCGCATTTTCATCTCCTTGAGTGAAAGCTGCTGGAAGATAAGTCCCGCAGATTACCGGCCAACGCCGGCGCGGCGACGAATTGCAACCGAATGCAACATCCCCTGCTCTGGCCGCCTCGCTATGCCTATGATCCTGATATGGAACAGATGCCCCATATCCTGGTCGTGGACGATGACCGGGAAATCCGGGAACTGCTTGCCCGGTTCCTGGAGCGCCACCAGCTCCGTGTCACAGTCGTGCGCGATGCCCGAGAAGCGCGGCGCGCCTGGACCACAGGGCACTATCATCTGGTCGTCCTGGATCTGATGCTGCCGGGCGAAAGCGGGCTCGACCTGGCGCGGTGGATGCGGTCCCAGTCGGATGTGCCGATCGTAATGCTCACCGCCATGGGAGAAGAGACTGACCGAATCATCGGGCTGGAGCTCGGGGCCGACGATTATGTGCCCAAGCCGTTCAATCCCCGCGAGCTGCTGGCGCGCATCCGCGCCGTGCTGCGACGCGCCGGCGATGGCGGCCAACACCACGAACCCGGACCACGTGCCCTGCGCTTTGCCGGTTGGACGCTGGAACCGGCGCGCCGGCGGCTGCTCAACGCCGAGGGAGCGGAGATCACGCTCACCGGCGGCGAATACGATCTGCTGCTCGCTCTGGTTGAGCGCGCCAACCGGGTGCTCACCCGTGACATGCTGTTGGACCTGTTGCGCGGCCGTCAGGCCGGCCCGTTCGACCGCGCGATCGATGTTGCCGTCAGCCGGCTGCGCCGCAAGCTGGAAGACGATGGACGCAACGCCCAGCTTATCAAGACCGTGCGCGGCGGGGGCTACGTGCTGGCGGCTACGGTGGAACGGGCCTGAATTCGTGATACCGATCGCGAACGTCCGGCGTAGAATGGAGGGGTGTTCAGCCTCTTCCCTTTGCCACCAGCCTCGGCTGCCTCGCCACAACATATGAGACTTCGAGTTTGGCCGCGCAGCCTGGCGGCCCGCACGGCCGCCGTACTTCTGGTCGGACTGGCCCTGGTCCAGGCGGCTGGGCTGACTATCCACGCCTTCGACAGACTGGACGTGCAGCGCCTGGCACAGGCACGCAACCTAACAGTGCGCGTGATGGCGCTGTACCGCAGCGTGGTAATGACCAACCCTGACGAGCGCGAGGTGGTGCTGCGGGAGGTGCGCCAATCGCCGGGACTGAGCGCGGAACTGAGCCGGACGCCGCCGATCGGGCCGTTCCCAGAGGCGCCGTTCCCGGTTCAGCGGCTGATCCGCGTGAACCTCGATCTGGTCCCCATGCCGGGGAAACTGCGTCCGACACAAATGATCGTGCTGGGTTATCCCGACATGCGCCAGTTGACAATCGGGCTGCGCATGCCGGATGGGGAGTGGCTGAACCTGTCGGCGGATCTGCCGCCGCTCCGGCCGTGGCATTCTCCCACATTCCTATGGGCGTTCGTGCTGATGACCCTGGCAGCGGCGGCCCTGACGCTGTGGGCGGTGCGCCGGCTGACTGCTCCGGTACGAACGCTAGCCCAGGCGGCCGAAGCGCTCGGCCGGGACGTGAACGCGCCGCCGCTGCCGGAGGGTGGGCCGACCGAGGTGGCCACCGCCGCCGCAGCCTTCAATCTCATGGCGGCTCGCATCCGGCGCTTCGTGCAGGACCGGACGGAAATGCTGACGGCGATCGGCCACGATCTGCGCACGCCGATCACCCGGCTGAAGCTGCGCACCGAGTTTATCGAGGATGACGAGCAGCGGCGGAA
>DATDIC010000243.1:0-4619 GCA_036521275.1 Acetobacteraceae bacterium | reverse complement strand
GAAGCGGCTGGCCGCAACCCGTTACGGCGCTTCCGGGCTGCTGATCATGCTGTTGCTCGTGGTGGTGGCGGTGCTGGATCCATGGATTGCTCCGTTCAGCCCGCGCCAGCAGGTCGGCACCAGCCTGTTGGCGCCGTCGCTGGCCTTCCCGATGGGCACCGACAATATCGGGCGGGACATGTTCTCCCTGGTGCTGATCGGCACTCGGGCCTCGCTCGCCATCGGCCTGTGCGCTGCGCTGGCGGCGTTGCTGATCGGCGGCACGGTCGGCATCCTGGCGGGCTATTGGCGCGGCGCGACCGAGGCGGTGCTGATGCGCATCACCGAGCTGTTCCAAATCTTGCCGGTGATCGTCGTCGTGCTGTTCGCAATCGCGCTGTTCGGGGCGAGCTTCTGGCTGCTGATCGCGGCCGTCGCGCTGGCGATCTGGCCGCTGGAGGCGCGGCTGATCTACGGCCAGTTCATCAATCTGCGGCAACGCGAGTTTGTCGCCGCCGCGATTGTCGCCGACATGCCAACCTGGCACATCGTGCTGCGCGAGATCCTGCCCAACGCCCTGCCACCCGTCATCGTGCAGGTGGCGCTGGATGCCAGCCTCGCCATACTGATCGAGTCCGGCCTTGGCTTTCTGGGCCTGTCGGACGCCAACATGGTGAGTTGGGGACAGCTTCTGTTCACCGCGCAGGATTACCTGGAAAGCGCCTGGTGGATGAGCGTGTTTCCAGGCTTGGCGATCTGCCTTGCGGTGATCGGGCTCAATCTGCTGGCGGACGGGTTGAACGAGGTGGTCGATCCGCGTGCTGGCCATGTGCCGGCGGGACTTCCGGCATGAACGCCAACCCGCTGCTCCGCATCGAGGCGTTGAAGGTGCATCTGCGAATCGGCGGTACGGTGGTGCGCGCCGTGGACGGGGTCGATCTTGTGGTGCACCCCGGGGAGTGCGTCGGCATCGTGGGCGAGTCCGGCTCCGGGAAGAGCACGCTGGCTCGTGCCATGGTGCAATTGCTGCCCAACGTGGACATGGCGGAGCTGTCGGGACGAGTAATCTTCGATGGCACCGACATTGCCTCGATGCCGCGCACGGCGCTTCGCCGGCTGCGTCGCAACGGCAGCTTCTCCATCGTGTTCCAGGACCCGCTCGGCTATCTCAACCCGACCCGGCGAATCGGCGAGCAGGTGGCAGAGGCACTGGCGGGCTTGCACAGTCGCGCCGAGACGCGGCTTCACATCCAGCGTCTGCTGCAGGAGGTCGGGTTGCCTGATCCGGCGGGCATCGTCCGCCGCTATCCGCACGAGCTGTCCGGTGGCATGCGCCAGCGCGTCCTGATCGCGGTGGCGCTGGCCTCTTCGCCACGGCTGCTGGTGGCCGACGAGCCGACAACCGCCCTCGACGCAACGGTACAGCTCCGGGTTCTGCGGACACTCCGCTTTCTGCATCGCGAGCGCGCGATGGCGCTGGCGATCGTCACCCACGATCTGGGTGTGGTCGCCCAACTCTGTGACCGCGTCTATGTCATGCACGAGGGGCGCATCCTGGAGGAGGCCGACGTCTTCACGCTGTTCGACGCACCGCGTCATCCGTACACCGCCAGACTGGTGGAACTGAGTCGACAGCGCCATGCCCCGGCGCCGCTGCACGCCTGATGAGCGAGCCGATCCTTACCGCGCGCGGCTTGGTGCAGAGCTTCGCCTCCGGCGGTGGCGGTGGCGGTCTCTGGCGGCGCCGCATGGTGCGGGCTGTGGACGATGTCGACCTTGACGTGCACGAGGGGGAGACGCTGGGCATCGTCGGCGAATCCGGGTCTGGGAAATCCACCTTGGCGCGGCTGCTGCTCTCGCTCGCGCAGCCGACCGCTGGGACCATTGCCTATCGCGGCACGCCCATCCCGGCACTGTCGCGCGCGCAGCGCCGGGCCTATCGGCGGGATGTCCAGGCGGTGTTCCAGGATCCTGCCGCGTCGCTCAATCCGCGCATGCAGGTCGAGCGCATCCTGGGCTACATCATCCTGCGGCACGGGCTGGCAACGCGGGCGACCGTGGGCGACGTGATTGCGGCGCTGCTCGAGTCGGTGGGACTAACCCCAGCCGCGTCCTACATGACGCGCTATCCGCACCAATTGTCGGGCGGCCAGCAGCAGCGCGTGGCCGTGGCCCGCGCCATGGCGGTGCGCCCGCGCCTCATTATCGCCGACGAGCCGCTCTCCAGCCTCGACATCTCGGTACAGATGCAATTGCTGGGCGTGATGGCGGAGCTGCAGCAGCGTACCGGCGTCGGGTTCGTTGTCATCAGCCACGATCTGAGTGCGGTGGAATCGATCGCCGATCGTGTCGCGGTCATGTATCGTGGGCGTATCGTCGAGAGCGGCACGAGCGTTCTGACAGAGCCGCGCCACGCCTACACGAAGACGTTGCTGGAAGCGAAGCTGATTCCGGACCCGCACCGCGCCCGGTTGCGCGCCGAGGTCGCCGCGGATGCAGCGTCGCCGGAAGCGCCCGCTTCCACCGCTGAACGCCGCGACTACCACCGCGCCGAGATGTTGCCTGCCGGCGCAGTTCCCGAACATGCCACGGCGCCCGACGCCACCGGCCCACACGAAAGGAACCCCTGATGCGATTTGACCCGAAGTGCTACGGCGCGGCGATCCTCGCGCTTTGCCTCACCGTGGGCGCGGCGCCCGCGCGGTCCGACGATACCACCCCGAAGCGGGGCGGCGACGTCGTCATGACACTGGACGCCACCGGGATGGCGGTGCTGAACACCGAGCTAACATCGTTGTCCCCGGCGCTTTACATGGCCGACGTATGGGCGGACGGGCTGATGGCGCGCGACGGGAAGGGGAACCGCGTCCCGCATCTGGCAACCAGTTGGACGATCTCGCCGGACGGAAAGACCTACACGTTCAAGCTGCGCCAGGGCGTGAAGTGGTCCGACGGGCAGCCGTTCACGGCGAAGGACGTCGCTTTCACGCTGACCAATTTCGGCAAACTGAACACCTATCTGTCCAAGCTCATGCCGCTGGTGGACTCCGTCAGCGCGCCCGACGACGCTACCGTGGTGGTGACGCTGAAGCAGCCGGTTACCGCGGCGCTCGACCTGTTCGACAAGGAGAATTTTCCGCTGATGCCGGAGCACATCTATGCCGGCACCGAGATCGCGACGAACCCGGCAAACCGCAAGCCGGTCGGTCTCGGCCCGTTCAAGCTTGAATCATGGGAGCCGGGGCGGTCGCTGACTTTCGTGCGCAACCCATATTACTGGGACCAGCCCAGGCCCTATCTGGACCGCGTGCTGGTGGCGCTGACGCCCAGCCCGCAGCAGCAGCTCGATGCAATCATCCAGGGCGAGGCGGACTGGATGCAGTTCACCGATTTCAGCCAGGTGACGCAGGCGCAGGAAGCCGCGAAGAACGGCAAGTTCAAGGTGGTGAAGATCGTCATCAATGCACCGGAACGCTCGTCACTCGATTTCAACCTCCGCCGTTCGCCGATGAGCGATGTGCGTGTGCGGCAGGCGCTGTTCCAGGCGACCGACCGGCAACGGATCAGCGCCGATGCATATCGTGGCCTGGCATTTCCCGCGCTGAGCGCAATTCCCGTGCAATTCACCGAGCTGTACGATCCGTCGGTCAATTACAGCAAGATGTATCCATACGATCCGGAGCGCGCCGGCAAGCTGCTGGATGAAGCCGGATTTCCGCTGAAGGACGGCAAGCGCTTCTCCGTCGAGCTCACCTATCAATCGGGATCGCCGTTCGACGCGGTGGCCAGGAGCATTGCCGCGCAGTGGCAGAAAATCGGCGTCGACGTGCGCCTGAGCGGACTGGACGCGCAGATCTGGCTCCACAAGGTTTACCAGCAGCACGATTTCGACATCTCGCTGAACTCATTGACTGGCCGGTCGGACCCCACGCTAGGGGTGGATCGCAGTTTCGTCTGCAACCCCGGCAACGTGCCGTACACCAATCCGACCGGATATTGTAACCCGGAACTGGACAAGATCGCCGCCGCGGCAACTGCCGCGCCGGAGGATCAGCGCCGCGCGCTCTACAAGCAGTATGAGGAGATCGTCGCCCGTGACCTGAACGAGATGACGCTGACCAACGCGCCGACCTTCAACGCCGTTTCTACCCGCTTCGCCAATCTCGACAAGCAGTTCGACATCGCCTTCAACGAGCACCCCAACTGGGCGGAAGTCTGGGTCAAGGATGGCAAGTAGCGGCGGGTCGATTCTGATGCGTGATGTAGAACCGCTGTTGCGGCCGAACAGCGTGGCAGTGATCGGTGCCTCGGCCACGCGGCAGACGCAGGGCAACGGTGTCATCCGTAACCTGCGCCAGGTTGGTTACGCCGGCCGGATCATCCCGGTGCATCCCACCGCGTCCGTGATTGACGGGTTGCAGGCGGTCAGCGCCATCGACCGACTGCCCGCCGGCATCGATACCGCGGTGGTTGCAATCCCCGCCCCTGCCGTGGCCGGCGCGCTGGCTGAACTGCAGCAGGCGGGGGTGCGCTCCGCAATGGTGTTCTCCAACGGCTTCCCGGCGGCGGCCGAGGCCGCGTACCGCGCCCTGGCCGCCACCAGCCCGATGGCGATTCATGGCCCGAACTGCATGGGACTT
>DATDIC010000242.1:0-8480 GCA_036521275.1 Acetobacteraceae bacterium | reverse complement strand
GACGCGCTCGCAACCCACATCCAGGAAAGCAGCCGCGTCGACCCGCGCCAGGACCGCGCTGCATAGCGCGGGATCGCCCTACGGGGTCGTTCGGAAACAACCGCATCATCCCGTCATTCCCGCGTCATCCCGTCATTCCCGCGAAAGCGGGAATCCAGGCCGCCGCTGCCGGATTCCCGCTTTCCGCGGAAATAACGGTTGATTCTGTTACTTCATGACGAGCTCTAAGCCTAAGGGACATCACACCGTCGGAATACCAGCTCTCGTGCACGACCGCCGGTCACGTGCAACCCGGTGACCTGCTGAGCAGCGTCGCGCAAGACCCGCACGTCGAGCCAGGCGCCGTAGAGCAACGTCGGCACAATGACACGAATCACGTCGCCCTCGATCGGCTCGACCGACCATGTCGCCCCGAGCCGCACTGGGCCGGCGACCGTCAGCACGGAGCCGTCGATCGTCCACGTCGCCGCGATCTCGTCATTGCCGTAACGGCCGGACAGGCCCGGCGGCAACATCGCGTCGCCGCCAATCCGATGATAGATGGCCACGGCGCCGGCATCCCGCTCGACCTCCATCGTCTCCTGGTCGGGCTGCAGGCGGAACGTGAATTGCGTGCTGCTGGTGGGCGCCCCCAGGCGGCCGTCCTCGGTCGGCTGAGCGATAAACGGGACCCCATGGATGGCCACCGTGATGTCACCCGTATCGCTTCGCGCGACATCCGCCGTGGCCCCGCGCTCTCTGTCGAGCCACCGGCCGACGAAACTCTCCGGATCTGTTCCATCCTGCATGCGTGGTGCCGGATGCACCCCGGCCATGCCCTCGATCACCGCATCCAGCGCCCGCGCGGCGACAGCGTGCGGATCGGCGCCTCCGTCATTTGTTATGCAGATCAGCGCCAGCCGGCGATCGGGGACCCGCAGAAACGCGGTTTTGTAGCCGGGCCATAACCCGCCGTGTTCCACCACGCCCAGGCCGCGATACTGCCGCATGCTCAGGCCGCGCGCGTACGCATTTGGCCGGCCGTTGCTGAACGGGAGCTGTGCCGTCAGCGCCTCCGCCATGGCTGCACCGCGCGGGGAGCCGAGATGCGCGTGCCACAGCGCCAGATCCTGCACGCATGAAACCAGCCCGCCTTCCCCATGCAGCGGGAACCCGTGCTGCGCCCGTCGCCACCCGCCGGCCTTATGAGCAAGATACCCGGTGGCAAGGCCGGAAACCGGTTCCGCCGGGCTTTCCACATGGCGGGTCGCGCTCATCCCCACTGGTCCGAAAATGCGCTGACCCAAAAACTCGCCCAGCGATTTGCCACTGGCCTTCTCCACCACGCGGCCGAGCAGCAGGAAGTTGGAGTTGCTGTACAAATACCGGCTGCCGAGCGGAAAATTCAGGCCGCGCTGGCGGCAGATACCCGCAACCAGGTCCTCATGCCGGATCGGCTGCGCCAGGTCGACGCCGCCCAGCCGCATGATCTCCAGCATGTCGCGAATGCCAGACGTGTTGTGCATCAGATGATCGAGCGTGATGCGCCAGCCATTATCGGGCATTTCGGGCAACCAGCGGCACACATCGTCTTCCACATGCAGCCGGCCTTCCTCGGCCAGCAGCAGGATCGCGGCGCAAGTGAACTGCTTGGACACCGAGGCAATGCGGAAGCACGTGCCGGCGCCGATCCGGACGCCCAGCTCGATGCTGGCAAGACCCGCGCTCTCCTGGACCACAAGCTCGTCGTCGAGCACCAGCCCGAGCGTCATGCCGGGCCCACCCGGCCGCTCGAACGGAGCCAGCAGGCAACCGACGATCCGTTGCAGGCGCAGGCGATCGAGACTTGTCATGCTGCAGGTCCGACGACGAGGGGGGCGACGACGAGGCACCCAGTGTGCGCAAGCCATCCCGCCCACTCAAGCCGCCTGCGATGCAAGCCGTACCCCTGGACATGTCGGCCAGCGATCGTGTCAGCTACGCACGGGAAAGCCGCGCGGAGGAAGCCTGTCATGTCAGTCATTCAGATCGGGCTGGTGGACACCACCGGCCAACTGGACGAGGACCTCGTGCGGACCGCCGCCGCCGCCCTGAACATCCAAGTCATCCGTGACGTGCCGCAGTTCTGGCCGGTGCAGGGCACCGTGATCTACCTGCCGGACATGCGGAAAATCCCGTCCGGCGTGTGGCCGGTGCAGTTGGTGAGTCACCTGCCGCCCAACAAAGGCGGCTTTCACCGGACGACGCACCACGAACCCTACGCCAAGGTGCTGGCGACCACCCAGAACGACGGATGGACGATCGCCGCCAGCCACGAAGTGGTGGAGATGCTCGTCGATCCGTACGGCAGCCGGTTGCAGAACTCGACCGCCATCGAGATCATCAAGGAGGAGGTCAGGGATCGCCCCGGCCAATTCGCCTATCTCGTGGAAGCCTGCGATCCGTGTGAGGCCGACACATTCGCCTATGACATCCAGGGCATCGCCGTCTCGGATTTCGTCACGCCAAACTACTATGATCCGGTCGCCACCCCTGGCGTCCGCTACAGCTTCACCGGGGCAATCACGGAGCCCCGGCAGGTCCTGCCGGGCGGCTACGTCTCCTGGATAGACGAAGAAAAGGAGGAGTGTCAGCAGCTCCGCTATCTCGACGCTGCACCACAAATCTTCCATCTCGGCTCGCCCAAGGACAACCTCAGTTTGCGTGAATGGGTGGACGCCCAGATGTCAGGATCGAAGCTGCAGACCACCCGCCACATCTCCGCCGCGCCCCGCAATCACACCCTGCTGCAGCGCTGCCGGGCACATCGGAACGAGCTGCACCGCATCGCGACGGCACGCGCAAAACTCTTCAAATAGCCCTCTCGGTACAGTTGCGCCTGGCGCCGCAGCCGATCCGCGCCGGGCGCGGCACCACCGATCAAGCCATCCTGCTTGCGCCGGCACGGGCACCGGCCTATGTGGAGCCGCCAAGGTTCGGAAAGGCCTCGCCCGACCATGGCATTCGACATCCCCAGCGATCTCTCGCGCATTGCCCGCATTGAGGAGGCGCTGGCCTTCGACGACGTGTTGCTGGTGCCCGCCTACTCGCAAGTGCTTCCGACCACGACGGAAACCCGCACCCGCCTCACCCGCGACATCTGGCTGAACGTGCCGCTGATCTCCGCGGCGATGGACACCGTCACCGAAAGCGACATGGCGATTGCCATGGCCCAGCTCGGCGGGATCGGCGTGATCCACAAGAACCTGGACGCCGAGGCACAGGCCGCTCAGGTGCGGCAGGTGAAGAAGTTCGAATCGGGCATGGTGATCAACCCGGTCACCATCCATCCCGACCAGACGCTCGCCGACGCCCGCGCCCTGATGGCAACGCACCGGATCAGCGGCATTCCCGTGGTAGAGCGTGAAACCGGCCGGCTGGTCGGCATCCTGACCCACCGCGACGTGCGCTTCGCGACCGATCCCGGCCTGCGCGTATATGAACTAATGACGCGGGAGAACCTGGTCACCGTGCGCGGCGACGTCGATCCGGAGCAGGCGCGACACCTGCTCCATCGGCACCGGATCGAGAAGCTGCTGGTGGTCGATGACGCATATCGCTGCGTGGGCCTGATCACCGTGAAGGACATGGACAAGGCGCAGGCGCACCCGCTCGCCAACAAGGACGAGCTGGGCCGGCTGCGGGTGGCCGCCGCGATCGGCGTCGGCGCCGACGGAGAAGCGCGCGGCCGCGCTCTGGTGGCGGCGGACGTGGACGTGCTGGTGGTCGACACCGCGCACGGCCATTCGGCCGGCGTGCTGGCCGCCGTCGAGTCAGCCAAGAAACTGTCGAACTCGGTGCAAGTGGTGGCCGGCAACGTCGCAACGCCCGAAGGCGCGCTGGCGCTGATCGAAGCCGGCGCGGACGCTGTGAAGATCGGCATCGGCCCGGGCAGCATCTGCACCACGCGGGTGGTCGCCGGGGTGGGCGTGCCGCAGTTCACGGCGGTGCTGGAAACCGCGGCCGCCTGCCGGGAACGGAGCGTACCGGCAATCGCGGACGGCGGCATGCGCACCTCGGGAGACATCGTAAAGGCGATCGCCGCCGGGGCGGACGCGGTCATGGTGGGATCGCTGCTTGCCGGCACCGACGAAGCGCCCGGCGAAGTGTTCCTGTATCAGGGCCGATCGTACAAATCTTATCGCGGCATGGGCAGCCTGGGTGCGATGGCGCGGGGCTCGGCTGACCGATACTTCCAGCAGGACATCAAGGACCAGCTCAAGCTGGTGCCGGAGGGGGTAGAGGGCCGGGTCGGCTACAAGGGGCCGGTAGCACAGGTGGTGCATCAGCTCGTCGGCGGCCTGCGCGCCGGCATGGGCTATACCGGCAGCCGCACCATCGCGGACCTGCAGGGCAATGCGCGGTTCCGCCGCGTCAGCGGTGCCGGGCTGCGGGAGAGTCATGTTCACGACGTGGCGATCACCCGCGAGGCACCGAACTACCGGCAGGACTGAATTATGCCAATGACTGAACCATGCCAGTGAAAGTCGCGGTGTTCGACGCCTATGGCACGCTGCTGGACGTGAATGCGGCTATGCGGACACATGCCGGGCGGCTGGGGCCCGACTGGCAACGGATCAGCCTGGAGTGGCGCACCAAGCATATTGAATACACCTGGGTGCGTTCGCTTGCCGGGCGGTATCGCGGGTTCTGGGAATTGGCGGGGGAATCGCTGGCCGTCGTGGCGGCACGGCACGGGATAACCGATCCGGCGCTGTTGCGGGACGTGCTGGCGGCGTATCGGACGCTCGCGGCGTATCCCGAAGTTCCGGCCATGCTGCAGGGGCTGGCCACGAAGGGGATCGGGCGCGCCATCCTGTCCAATGGCCAGCCGGACATGCTGGCCGAGGCGGTTGCGGCGGCGGGCATCGGACCGCTGCTGGATGCCGTGCTGAGCGTGGACGCGATTGGCGTGTACAAGCCCGATCCGCGGGTCTACCGCCTGGTCGAGGACCGCTTCGCCCTGCCGGCCAACGAGATGGCGTTCTTTTCCTCCAATCCGTGGGATGCGTTCGGCGCGCGGGAGTTCGGGTTTCAGGTATTCTGGGTGAACCGCGGCGGGCAGCCGGACGAGTACGGGCTGCGCGGCTCGGCGACCGAGCTGCGCGATCTGACAAACCCGCCCGTGGAAACGGCCGAGCGAGCATGAGCGCGGCCCCGCAAGCCCCGTCACGCCCGCGAAAGCCCCCGCAAGACCCGTCATGCCCGCGAAGGCGGGCATCCAAGCGAGCCCTCACGCAAGATCCGTCATCCCCGCGAAGCCGGGCATCCACGCGAGAGCCCACGAAATGCCCAGCGCCTGCCCGGATTCCCACACGCGGTGGAATGATGGACGTAGGCCCGGCGTTACGGCTAGCCGCATTTCGAACGCCCTTGCGCCGGGGGGCGGACGTGGAAGCGTTCCCGCTCTCCAACCCCGTTTCGTGACGCCGCCCGGACGGTTACAGGCAGCGATCGAACTGCTCGCGGCGATCGAGGCGGATCAGCGCCCCGCCGACGCGGTGGCAAACGAGTTCTTCCGCACACGGCGCTTTATCGGCGCATCGGACCGGCGCGCCATCTCGGACCGCGTCTGGACGGTGCTGCGGCAGCACCGCCGGCTGGTTTGGTGGCTGCGAGCAACGCCGACCGCTCGGCTGCTCGCCGGTGCCTCGGTGTTGCTTGAGGGCAGCTCGCTGGGCGCGCTGACGCAGCTTTTTTCCGGCGTGCGGTTCGCCCCGGCGCTGCTGTCCGACGCGGAACGAGCCGCGTTGCAACGGCTGGAGGGCCATACCCTCGACCGTCCGGACATGCCCGACGCGGTCCGGTTCGAGGTGCCCGACTGGCTGCTGCCCCATCTGGCAGCCCGTTTCGGGCCGAGGCTCGCCTCGGAAATGGCCGCGTTGCTGGTGCCCGCGCCGATGGACCTGCGCGTCAACCTGCTGAAGGGAACGCGCGACGACGCACGCGCGGCACTCGCCGCAGAGGGGATCGAGGCGGAACCGACCCCCTTCTCGCCCTGGGGCCTACGCGTCCCCGGACGGCGGGCAATAACGACCGGCCCGGCATTCCAGGGCGGGCTGGTCGAGATTCAGGACGAAGGCAGCCAACTCGTTGCACTGTTGGCCGATGCACGGCCGGGGGCGCGGGTGGCCGATCTGTGTGCCGGCGCCGGTGGCAAGACGCTCGCCCTGGCGATGACCATGGAAAACCGCGGGCACATCCTGGCCTGCGATGTCTCCACGCCCCGGCTGGAGGCAGCGGTGCGCCGGCTGCGGCGGGCGGGCGTGCACAACGTGGAACGGCACGTGCTGGCGCCCGGCGACAAGGCGCTGAAGCGGCGGGCGGGCGGGTTCGACCGCGTGCTGGTGGATGCGCCCTGCACTGGCGTGGGCACCTGGCGACGCAATCCGGACGCGCGGCGGCGGGTGTCGCCGGCCGATCTGGAGGAACTTTTGCCCAAGCAGGCGGCAATTCTTGATTCGGCAGCAAGACTTGTTCGCATCGGCGGCAGATTGATCTACGCTACGTGCTCCTTGCTCCTCGAGGAGAATGAGGCTCAGGTGACTTCGTTTCTTGCCCGGCAGCCCGGCTTCACCCTGACCCCGCTGGAACGCGCGTGGCCACGCGGTTGGCCCCCGATGCCCAGGGAAGTTATGCCCAGGGAAGTTATGCCCAGGGAAGTTATGCCCAGGGAAATTACGCGCGGGGAATTTCTGGCGCTGTCGCCGGCGCGGCATGGAACCGACGGATTTTTCGTCGCGGTGCTGGAGCGAACGGGAGACAAGTCGTGATCGGGGTCCGGCGGGCGCGGCCGGCCGATGCGGTGGCCATCGGTGCCGTGCACGTGGCCGCATGGCGATCGGCTTACCCGGGGATCTTGCCCGATGGATACCTGGCGGGGCTGTCGATGCCCCGGCAAGCCGCCCATTACGATGGCGCGATCCGCGGTGGCGTCGGTGTTTTCGTTGCAACCGCCTCCGGCATAGACGTGCCGGTGGGAAGCGGACCACGGGTAATCGGGTTTGCCAGTGCGGGACGGGCCCGGATACGCGATGTCAGCGGGCAGCGGCTGGCGGAAGGCGAGATCGAAACTCTGTATGTGCTGGATGACTGGCGGGATCGCGGCATAGGGCGCCGGCTGATGCGGGCCTCGGCGGCGTTCCTGGCCGAAAGCGGCTGCCGGTCCGCTTATCTCTGGGTGCTGCGGGAGAACCCGAGCCGCTGGTTCTACCAGCGGCTGGGCGGACGCGCGGTAGCAGAGAGCATGGTGCGGGTCGGGGGCCGCGCGGTGCCGCAGACCGCTTTCGTCTGGGACCCGATCGAGCGGTTGCTGGCGAGCGCCCATTCCTCCTGATTACCAGCGCCACGAACGCGCAGGTCTGGTGTGGCCGCCGCGCCCGAAACCAATAGCCCACCCACGCGATCCGTCATCCGCCCCCATCCGTCATGCCCGCCATATCCGTCATGCCCGCGAAAGCGGGCATCCAGGCGAGCCCCCCAAAATTCCCCGGATTCCCGCATGCACGAGAACGCGAACACACGTCACCTGAACAGCGGCTTGGCCATCCGGCGTCCGGTGATTGGTAACGTTTTTCGCCCGGTAGAACCGATCGGACGGCCCCGCGTTCCCCTCGTTATCGGTGGGGCCCGTGATGAACGGCCCCCTAGACGAATCAAGGGGAACGACGATGCGGATCATGACAGGTTTGACTGGCGCAGCGCTGGCCGGGTGTATTGCACTGAGCGGGGCCGGAGCGGCATCGGCTCAGACAGTTCAATTGACCTTCGTGCAACCACTGTCCACCCAGTCCACCGTGATGGTGCAGCAGCGCCTGCGCCAGGCCGGCGACTACGCCGGCAACATCGATGGCGCCTGGGGACCGGATAGCGTTGTTGCATTGCAGCGATTCCAGGCGTCGCACGGTTTGCAGCCAAGCGGACAACTCAACGAGCCAACAGCGATGGCCCTGGGCCTGGAACCCACGTCTCTGTTCGGCGCACCCCCGGTGATTGCCAACACTGCGCCGACCTATGTAGCCCCGCCGGCTTCCGTGCCGGCGCCGGTACAGACGCTCAGTCCGCGCGGCGTCGCCGCGGTCCAGGGGCGGCTGCGGGACCTGGGATTTTACCGCGGGCCGATAGACGGTGTGTGGGGCGCCGGGACGCAACAGGCAATCGCGACGTTCCAACAGGGCCGCGGGCTGGAGCCCAATGGGCAGATCAATCCGGCGACGGCAGGAGCCTTGGGATTAAACCAGAGCTGGTTGTTCGCCGGCGGGTGATCCCTGCTCCACCCGTCCATGGCCACGTTGCCACGGTCGGGCTTGAGACCCATCATGGCCGGGCTTGTCCATGGCTTGTCCCGGCCATCCACGTCTCCGACAGAGCGCGCCCCGTACTCGGATAAGGTCGTTGCCAACCGGACAACGGCTCACCGCTGCCCCTTCGGCAACCAGGCAGCCGCCAACAGCAGCGCAATC
>DATDIC010000241.1:0-5206 GCA_036521275.1 Acetobacteraceae bacterium | reverse complement strand
ACTGGCCCAGGTGGTGCCCGAATTGAGCGGGCTGGTGCGCGAAGCCCTGGGCGATCCGCGACGGCCGCACGTCGCCGAAGTGCAGATCGGGCCGCCGGCGCACCGGCGCACGCTGCTGGCCCGCATCGGCGCCGAGCTGTCAGGCGAGCGGGCGGCGGGTTTCGTGGTGACGTTCGATGACATCACCGAGCTGCAATCCGCCCAGCGCAAGGCCGCCTGGGCCGACGTGGCGCGTCGCATCGCGCACGAGATCAAGAACCCGCTGACCCCGATCCAGCTCGCCGCCGAGCGGCTGAAGCGCCGCTTCGCGCGGGAGATCACGTCCGATCCCGATACGTTTTCACAATGCGCCGAAACCATCATCCGCCATGTCGGCGATATCGGCCGCATGGTCGATGAGTTCTCCGCCTTCGCCCGCATGCCACAGCCGGTGATCAAGCTGGAGGATGTCGGCCGCATCGCCCGCGAGGCGCTGGTGCTGCAAAAGACCGCCCGGCCGCAGATCGAATGGCGCACCGAGATCCCCGAGCGCGGGCCGATGGCACCCTGCGACCGGCGCATGCTGCGCCAGGCGCTCACCAACCTGCTGCAAAACGCCGCCGACTCGGTGGCAATGCGGGAACCGCGCGCGGGAACTGGCACGATTTCGCTGTCGGTCACGCTGGACCCGCCGTCCGCGGGCAACGCGGTTCGCATCACCGTCACCGATGACGGGCTCGGGTTACCCGACGATCGCGCCCGCCTGACCGAGCCCTATGTCACCCACAAGCCGAAAGGCACGGGTCTCGGTCTGGCGATCGTGAAGAAGATTATGGAAGACCATGGCGGGCAGCTTTCGCTCGACGACCGGGCCGAGGGCCCTGGCGCCGTGGCGACACTGGTCCTGCCGGCGAGGATGGCCGATGCAGCATGAAATCCTGATCGTCGATGACGAGCCTGACATCCGCCTGCTGATCGACGGCATCTTGCGCGACGAGGACTACGACACCCGGCAGGCGGCCGATTCGGATCAGGCGCTCGCCGCCTTCCGGGCCCGGCGGCCGGCGTTGGCCATCCTCGACGTCTGGCTGCAGGGCTCGAAGCTCGATGGGATCGGCATCCTGAACGCGTTTCACCGCGAGGAGCCGCAGGTCCCGGTGGTGATGATCTCGGGCCACGGCACGATCGAGATGGCGGTGCAGGCGATCCAGCAGGGCGCCTATGATTTCATCGAGAAACCATTCGAATCGGACCGCCTGCTGCTGGTGGTACGGCGCGCGCTGGAAGCGGCGGCGCTGGCCCGCGAGAATGCCGAGTTGCGGTTGCGCGCCGCGCCGGAAACCGCGCTGACCGGCTCCAGTGCTGCCGTCGGCGCGGCGCGCGCGCAGATCGACCGGGTGGCGCCGACCGGATCGCGCGTGCTGATCCAGGGACCGGCCGGCTCCGGCAAGGAAGTCGCCTCCCGCATGATCCATGCCCGGTCGCGGCGGGCGGCCGGACCGTTTGTGGTGCTCAATTGCGCCACGCTGGCGCCGTCGCGCTTCGAGGAAGAACTGTTCGGCATCGAGGCAGGCTCCGATCCGGCGGCGCACCCGCGCCGCGCCGGTGTGCTGGAGCGGGCGCATAGCGGCACGCTGCTGCTGGACGAGGTCTCCGACATGCCGCTGGAGACCCAGGGCAAGATCGTGCGTGTGCTGCAAGACCAGGCGTTCGAGCGACTGGGCGGATCGCAGCGGGTGAAGGTGGATGTCCGCGTGCTGGCCACCACCAATCGCGACTTGCAGACCGAGATCGCCGCCGGGCGCTTCCGCGAGGATCTGTATTACCGGCTGGCGGTGGTGCCGCTGAAACTGCCCGCATTGAAGGAGCGGCGGGAGGATATCCCGGCGCTGGCGCAGTACCTGATGGCGCGGTCCGCCGAAAGTTCCGGCATGCCGGCGCGCGAGTTGTCGGCCGACGCCATGACCGCGCTGCAAGCCTATGACTGGCCCGGCAATGTGCGTCAGCTTCGCAATGTGATCGACTGGCTCATGATCATGGCGCCCGGCGGCGCGGCGGACCCGATCCGCCCCGACATGCTGCCGCCGGAGATCGGCTCCAACGCTCCGGCACTGCTGAACATCGATCCCACAGCGGACATCATGGCGTTGCCGCTGCGTGAGGCACGCGACCTGTTCGAGACCCAGTATTTGCATGCGCAACTGCTGCGCTTCGGTGGCAATATCAGCCGCACCGCTCAGTTCGTCGGCATGGAGCGCAGCGCGCTGCACCGCAAGCTGAAGCAGCTCGGGGTCAATTCCGAGGAGCGGGTTGGCGGATAATCCGCTCGCCGGGCAGCGGCATTTCTCGGTCGTGGCCGGCGCAGCGTAGCCTGGGCTTATCCCGCCGGCCGCTTCCCGCCTCCCTTCCGCCCTCTCCCGTCATTCCCGCCCTCTCCCGTCATTCCCGACACCCTCCCGGCATTTCCGCCCTCTCCTGTCTTTCCCGCCCTCCCCCGTCATTCCCGCGAAGGCGGGAATCCAGCGACAGTCCATGCAACCGCAACCGCCCAGCCTTTTCGCATGGCTGGTATCATTACCAGTACATCTTCATGCTGACGAACGAACGCTGCCGCATCCGGGCGAAACATACATTGGTAAGCAAATACGGCACGTATCCTTGGTTATGCCTGAAAAACCAGGCTTTCTCGCTGCGCGATCAATGCACGCACATTCCAAATCTTTCGCAATCGTTAGAATTTTTCTTGCGCTTTGTGCAATTAATAATAATGATGCACTCCCAGAACCACCTGCACCGCAAGGTTCCCGCTCCCAAAGCAAAGGTTCCGTCATGCGATCTTCCAAACCCGGCTGGGCTCGCCGGGCCTTGCTGGGCGCCGGTATCGCGCTCGGCATCGCGAATGCGCCGGGCCTCGCGAATGCCGAATTGATCTCGGGTTCCTTCGGCCTGACGCCGATCGGCACCGTCACGGCCAATCCGGGCAACCTCGTTGCACCAACAACCATTTCCGTCACGTTGCCGTCGCTCGACATCGTGAACACGGCGGTGACCGGCAATTTCGCCGCCGCCATCGGCACGGGCGACCTGTTCAGCGCCATCAGCCCGCTCACCATCCCCGCCACCAACCTGGATGTTCTGGTCGCCATCCCGACCGAGCACTTCGTCGTCGACAACTTCATCTTCACCTTCACCCAGGAGGAGAAGACGGTTGCGACCCGCGGCGGATCGCCGCCGATCGGCACGGTCGCGTTCGAGCTGCTCGGAATGGTGCACGACTCCACGGGCGCGCTGAATGACAACACCGCCTCGCTGCAGATCACGGCGGGCCAGATCGGCACCGGCGTGGTCAATTTGTCGGCGACCTTCGCCGCGCCGGCGGACCCGTCGGTTCCCGAACCCAATTCACTGGCGCTGCTTGGCGCTGGCCTGCTTGGCCTCGCCCTGGTCCGCCGCCGCGCGGCCTGATTCCCGGCGCAATCAAATCCAGCCGCGCACCCGGAACCAGATCAGCGGAATCACCGCCGTCACCGCGATCATCGTCAGCCCGTACGCATAGCCCCAGGCCCAATCGTACTCCGGCATGCTCTTGAAATTCATGCCGTAGATGCCGGCTATCAGCACCGGCGGGATGCCGACCACCGAGGCAACCGTCAGCACCTTCATCACCGTATTCTGCGACACGTTGATGAACCCCAGGGTGGCGTCCAGCAGAAACTGCAGCTTGTCGTTCAGATGCGTGTCGAAATCATTCAGCGAGGCGATATCCTGCCGCAGCGTGTCGAACCGCGGACCCAGCTCCTTCGGCAACCACGGACCGGCTTGCGCCTGCACGAACGGCACGATGCGGCCGGCCGCCAACTGCGTGTCGCGGATGAACGAGATCAGATCGCCAGTCTGGCCGATCCTGACCAGTATCTCGCTCAACAGCCCATCCTCGCGTTTCTGTCCACGCCGCTGCGTGCGCTCGCCGCGGAACACGCGATGCGAGATCGTGTCGAGCTCGGCACGCACCTGCTCGAGCTCGTCCGCCTGACGATCGACGATCGCCTCCAGCAATCCCACCAGCAAATGGGCGCTGGACGCATGCCGATCCTGGCCGCGTGACGTCGCCTCGGCAAAATGATCGAACAGTTTGCTGGGCGCGAAACGTATCGTGACCAGGCGCTCGGGGGACAGCACGAAGCCGGCCGGGATCGGCCGGTGCCCCGTCTCCTCATGGGCAACCAGCGGGATGCTGAGATAGAGCGCACCGCTACGGACCGACAGGCGGCTCGACGTCTCGATCTCGCTCAGATCGGCCTCCGTCGGCACCCGCAGCCCGGTCGCCGCCGCCATCTGCTCCGATTCCTGGGCTGTCGGCTGCAGCAGATCGATCCAGTTGGCGCTTGCCAGGCGTTCGGACAGGGATTCGGCGCTGATAGCTTGTAGGCGACCATGTTCGCATGTGTATGCGGTGAGCATCCTGGCACCCCTGGCTGGCCAGATCAGGCGCCGCGGCGCTCGCCGGCACCCCCGTCCGGCGGACGGTGGCGCGACAATGCCGGGCCGCGCTCCGCCCTGTCCATCGCAACCACCACGGACCCCCGCCCACTTCTCGTGTTATCATCCCCCCATGCCACCCCGGTCCCCGCCCGCCTGATGTCCACGCTCCGCCTGCTGCCCGAGACGCTGGTCAACCGCATCGCCGCCGGCGAGGTCATCGAGCGTCCGGCCGCGGCGGTGAAGGAATTGGTGGAGAACGCGCTGGATGCCGGCGCCAGCCGCATCGCCGTCGCCCTTGCGGCCGGCGGCATCGACCGCATCGAGGTCACCGACGATGGGATCGGCATGACCGCCGATGAGCTGGCGCTCGCGGTGCAACGCCACGCCACCTCCAAGCTGCCGGACGACGACCTCGTGCACATCGCCACCCTCGGCTTCCGCGGCGAGGCATTGCCATCGATCGGTGCGGCCGCCCGCCTGCACATCACCTCCCGCCCACCCAGCGCGCCGCATGCCCACGCCATTGAGATCGAGGGCGGCCGCGTGGCGCCCGTCATCCCCGCCGCCGGTCCACCAGGCACGCGCGTGGTCGTGCGCGACCTGTTCTTTGCCACCCCGGTCCCCGCCCGCCTGATGTCCACGCTCCGCCTGCTGCCCGAGACGCTGGTCAACCGCATCGCCGCCGGCGAGGTCATCGAGCGTCCGGCCGCGGCGGTGAAGGAATTGGTGGAGAACGCGCTGGATG
>DATDIC010000240.1:0-8484 GCA_036521275.1 Acetobacteraceae bacterium | reverse complement strand
GCCGGTGGTCGGCATCCAGTCCGGATTGCGCGCCTGGTTCCAGTAAGCGATGGCAACGCCGGTGCAGCCAAGCAGCCATTTATAGCAGGCGGAGAACGCAAAATCGGCAAGCCGCGCATCGATCGGCAGATAACCGGCCGCCTGGGTGAAATCCACCACCAGCAGGGCACCCACCGAATCGGCCAGCCGGCGCATCGCGGCGAGATCGACGCGCTCCCCGGTCAGATACGAAACATAACTCACCCCGATGATGCGCGTGCCCTGATCGACAGCTTCGGCCCAGCGGTCCGGTGACTGCCCGGTCGCCAGCCGCAGCACCGGTTTCGGCCGCCGTTGCAAAGCGAATGGCCCGACCACCGATGGATATTCATTGGCATCGACACAGATCGTGTCGCCCTCCCGCCAGTCGATGCTTTCGGCAACCAGCGACACGCCCTCCGCCACGCTGCTGACGAAACCGATCTCGGACGCCTGGACATGCCACTGCGCCGCAATCGTCTCCCGCGTGTGTTCGACCAGTTCCTCCTGTGCGGTGCGACCGGGCATTCCGTTGCTCTTGTCCTCGGCATAGCGGCGGAACGCATCGTCGTGGCGGCGCAGGAACGCCGTCTCCCCACCGGCGCAAACATGGGTGATACCGTCGGGAATACGGAAATCGGCAGGATTGAACAGCGGGGCCATCAGCGCGTCTCAGGACGGCGGCTTGCGCACGAACGGAGGCGGCTCCTGACCGAACCATTTCTGGTAAAGCGTGTAATTCGTGCCGTCATTGTTGATCTGGTGCACGAACCCGTTCAGCCACAGCCACCACGTGAAATCACCCTGCGGCAGGCCGATGGCATCGTCCTCGACACCCATCAACTGCGGGATCAGCTTGTACTGGCCATTGCCGCTCTTGAAGGTGGTGGTGATCATGCCGTTGTTGGCCGCAATCGCGTCCACCTGCTGGCTGGCGATCGCCTGCGCAATATCCGCGTTGCCGGGGAATTCCACGATGCTTGCCTGCGGTATGTTCCTGGCGATCGCCGCTTCCAGCGTGGAGCCGCGGCCGACCCCGACGCGCGCGCCCTTCGGAATGTCCTTGATCGTGTTTATCTTGCTGTCCGCGCGGACGAGAACCTGCATGCCGTCGATCGCGTATGGATCCGTGAAGGCGATCGTTTTCATGCGATCGAGCGTGGGCGTGAAGGTGGAGATCGTCACATCCGCCTTGTGCGCCTGCAACTGCGCAACCCGCCCGGCGGTATCGGTACGCACGAACTGCACCTGCACCCCGAGCGCCTTGCCCAGCGCATTGGCAATATCGGCATCATAGCCCATCAGGTCGCCATTCGGATCGACATAGCACCAGGGCGGATTGCCGGGAGTTATCGCCACCCGCAGCGTGCCGCGGCTGAGAACGTCAGCCAGCAGGCTGTCGGCCGCGCGCGCGCCATGGGTCCAGACACCGAGCAGCAGGAACAACGAGACGAAAATGCCGAGTTTTCTGCGCGTCATGCTGCCCCCGCCTGATCCCCGTTGCGCGGACCTTAAGCGGCACGAATAGCTGCGGCAAGCCGGTCCGACAGTCCGTTTCCGCGCTGCCCTTCCACCGCGGCCGCCGCAGCGGTAATGTCCGCCTATGCCACCGGCCAAGCCGTTCTGGAAGACCAAGACCCTGGAGGAGATGACCCCGGAGGAATGGGAATCCCTGTGCGACGGCTGTGGCCGGTGCTGCCTGCACAAATTGCGCAACTCTGATACCGACGCGCTGCACTATACCAACGTCGCCTGCCACCTGCTCGACCTGAAACAATGCCGCTGCGGCGACTACACCCACCGCAGCCAGCGCGTGCCGGATTGCGTCACCCTGACCCCGGCAATCGTGCGTCAGGTGGACTGGCTGCCGCCGACCTGCGCTTATCGGCGCGTTGCCGAGGGCAAGGGTCTCGCCTGGTGGCACCCCCTGGTGTCCGGCGATCCGTCCAGCGTTCACCGCGCCGGGGTGTCTGTGCGTGGCCGCGCCATCAGTGAACGCCAGGCCGGCGCGCTGGAGCTTTACATCGCCGATTGGCCGGCGCGTACACCCCGTCCCAGGCGGCCGCAGAAGGAAACCACCGGATGATGCGAAATGCCCTGTTCGGCGGCGTCAACGCTGCCGTCCTTACGCCCATGCACGCCGATCTGTCGGTGGATGTGGACCGCATGGCCGCGCATTGCCGATGGCTGCTGGCGAACGGGTGCAACGGGCTTGCCGTACTCGGCACCACCGGAGAGGCGAACAGCCTGGGCATCACCGAGCGCATTGCCGTGCTGGAAGGACTCGTCGCCCGCGGTATCCCAGCCGCGAAGCTGTTGCCCGGCACCGGCACCACGGCGCTGACGGACACCGTTCTGCTCACCCGCAAGGCGGCCGAACTCGGCTGCCGAGGCGCGCTGCTGCTGCCGCCCTTCTACTACAAGAACCCGTCCGACGATGGCCTGTTCGCCTATTTCGACCAGGTCATCCAGCGTACCGGCGATGATATCAAAATCTACCTCTATCATTTCCCGCAGCAGGCGGTGGTCGGCTTCGGCGTGGAGCTGGTCGGGCGGCTGCTGAAAGCGTTCCCCGGCGTCGTGAAGGGCATCAAGGACAGCAGCGGCGATTTCGCCAACAGCCGCGCCTACGCGGACCACTTCGCTGCCGACGGGTTCGAGGTGTATGCCGGCGACGACAGCCTGCTGCACTCATTGCTGCAAGCTGGCGGTGCCGGCTGCATCACCGCCGCCTCCAACGTGAACTGCGGCATCGGCGCGCAGGTCTATGCCAAGGCCAACAGCGATGCTGCGGCAACCGAGCTGCAGGCCACGCTCACTGCCACGCGCCGCGCGGTTACATCTGTGCCGTTGATCCCCGGGCTGAAATCGCTTGTCGCCCGCCACACCGGCGATCCGGGCTGGACCAATCTCCGGCCGCCCCACCTCAAGCTGACTGCCGAGCAAGAAAAGAAGCTGTTCGCTTCCTTCGACGCCAGCGGGGTAACGCTCGCCCGCGCAGCGTAAGCACCGATCGGCCTGACCGGGTCACATCGACCGGCGCTTACCTGATCGATACCGGATGTTGCTGCTTTGGGATGGCCGGCAAATGCCGGCCATCACCGGCTCAGGGCACCCTGGTTTCCTCGATGACCGTGGTCTGCAGGACTTCCTCATGTTCATACAGCCAGCGCGACACCCATCCGGCAATCAGCGCGCCGATAAGCGGGGCGACCCAGAACATCCAAAGCTGCGCGATGTGCTCGCCACCGGCGAACAGCGCCGGGCCCGTGCTGCGCGCCGGATTGACCGACGTGTTCGTAACCGGAATCGAAATCAGGTGGATCAGCGTCAACGCCAGCCCGATCGGTATACCGGCAAAACCAACCGCCGCGCCCTTGGACGTGGTGCCGACGATGATGAACAGAAAGAAGAACGTCATCAGCACTTCAGTGAAGAAGCAGGCACCCATACTGTATTTGCCGGGACTGAAGTCGCCGTAGCCATTGGCCGCAAATCCGTTAGGCATCCAGCCCGCCTTGCCTGACGCGATCACCCACAGCGCCGCCGCCGCCACGATCGCGCCGATGACCTGCGCGATGATGTAGGGAATAACGAGACGGCTGGGGCAGCGTCCCGCCGCCCACAAACCGACGGTCACCGCCGGATTGAAATGGCCGCCGGAAATATACCCCACGGCATAGGCCATCGTCAGCACGGTCAGGCCGAACGCGAAAGCGACCCCCAGGAACCCGATTCCGAGATTTGGAAACGCCGCATCCAGCACCGCCGCGCCGCAACCGCCCAGCACCAGCCAGAAAGTTCCAAAGAACTCTGCAACCACACGTCTAACCAGATCCCTGTCCATGGATATGTTCCCTAATGATGTCCCCAAGGAACAATGGACCGAAGCAGGTATGTCGTTCAAGCTCCGATTCGGTCGGCGCACGCATCTTCCGCGTACGCTGCCTGGCGATACTTACGCGTTATAGACCAGCTTGCACCCCGCCTCCGGCCAGTCGAACGCAACCAATCGCCCGATACCCGAAAGTGTCACGAACGCCGTCCTCAACTCCGCACCGCCAAAGCAGATATTCGTCGTGACCGGATCACCCGTCGCCACCTGTCGCAGCAGCTTCCCGTCCGGCGAGATCACGCTGATGCACCCGCTGACCAGCGTGGCAACACAGATATTTCCCGCCGCATCCAGCGCAAGGCTGTCGAACCGCTGAAACCCATCCAACCCGACAACCAGCCGGCCGCCATGCGGCGACGGGAATCCGTGCTTGCGCGCCACGCCCGGCGATTCGAGATCGAACGCCCACAGGCGCGCAGTTTCCGTCTCCGCCACATACACCGTCTTTTCGTCCGCCGACAAACCCACCCCATTCGGCGTCAGCAGCGGATACGCAAGCTCGACGATCCGCGACCCGTCAGCACGCGCGTAGTAAACCCCGCCATGGTCGCGCTCGCGCGCCCGGGACTTGCCCAGATCGGAGAAATAGAAACCACCATGGGAATCGAACGCGATATCGTTCGGACCGCGCAGCCGCTCATCGCCACACCGGTCGTACAGCACCGTCACGGCACCTGTGCCCGGATCGATCCGCTCTATGCGTCCCCCCGTGTAGTCGGACGGAACCCCGGCCGGCCGCAGCAGCCGCTGTTCGTAGCGGAACGCAAAGCCACCGTTGTTGCAGACATAGAATGCGCCATCGGGACCGATCGCCAATCCGTTCGGCCCGCCACCGGTGCGGGCGATCACCTCCATCCTGCCGTCCGGCCTGACGCGCGTGACGGTCTGCCGTTCGATCTCGACCAGCACCACCGATCCGTCCTGCATCGCAACCGGTCCCTCCGGGAAACTCAGGCCTGTCGCTATGGTGCGCATCTCGGGCATACGTCCTCTCCTCGGGTTTGCAGTCGCGCGGGACAGAGGCACTCAGAAATTGTGCAGACCGAGTATCCCCTGCGTCCGATCCAGATCGCCAACCAGCTTGCGGCCGATCAGATCGCGCAGCGTCTCGCTTGTGCCGCCCCCGATGGGACCGTACCGCGCGGCGCGATAGAAGCGCGACACCGGATATTCGTCGGTAAAGCCAAAGCCACCATGCATCTGCACCGCCTCGCTGGTGACGCGGATCGACATCTCGTTGTTGAACAGCTTCGCCGTCGCCGCCATGAACGGGTCCGGGAACGGATCGGCAGTGGCCGCGGCCCGATACAACAGCCCGCGCCCCGCCTCGATATCTTTGAACATGTCCGCGAGCTTCCAGCGGATGCCTTGATTATCGGCGATCGGCTTGCCGAACGCGGTGCGGTCGCGCACGTAATTCACCGCCTCGTCGAACGCACCCTCCGCCAGCCCGAGCGAAATCGCCGGATTGAGGCAGCGCTGCGTGTTGAAGGCAGTCAGCAGCTTGCGAAACCCGTCCTCCTGGATCACCAGGTTCTCGAGCGGCAACTCGCAGTCGTTGAACTGGATTTCGTGTAGGTTTTCGCCGCCCATGGTGTGGAATGTGCCGGTGACCTCGAAGCCCTTCGTGCCGGCCTCCACTAGGGCGCAACCGATCCCTTCCCGTCCCGGCCTGCCATTCACGCGGGTGAACACGACAAACATGCCGGCTTCGGGCGCACGGCTGATCAGCGTCTTCGTGCCCTTCAGGATAACGCGGTCGCCGACAATGCGCGCATCGGTGCGGTAATTCGCGACATCCGTCCCCGCGTGCGGCTCGGTCATGCAGATCGCCAGCATGCAGTCGCCGCTGGCGACCTTCGGCAGAATGCGGCTTTTGATCGCGGCGGGCGCGTAATGCGCGATGACACGGGTCTGCACGCCCGCTTCACCCAGCACCGCCATCGCGGTAACGTAACACGTCTTGGCGATCTCCTCCAGGATCAGCACCGTATCGAGGATCGTCAGCCCGAGCCCGCCATATTCTTCCGGCACCGACATGCCCAGCACGCCCAGTTCAGCCAGGCGCTTCATGTTCTCCCATGGAAACGTGCCATCCATCCAACGCTGGGCGCGGGGTTTGAATTCGGCCTGCGCGATTGCGCGCACCGACGCCAGGATGGCGCGCTGCTGATCGCTGATGCGTATGTCCATGGCGGCACCTTCGTATGTCGGGTGCAGCTTAAGGTGCGCGCGGAAGTTGGCAATCATCCCCGCCGTGGCGATGTTGACTTGCCGTTCCGGCGGCAGTTACGGTCGCGGCCGTTTGCCACGCCGCTGCCAAGGAAATCGGTCCATGCACATTGCCTCGTATGGTTCCATCGCGTGGTGATGCCGAGCGTGGCACTCCACGGACACCACGCGGAAGCCGCCGCGGACGAACTGCTTCGGTTCGACCACGTCAGCAAGTCCTACGGACGATTGCAAGTCCTGTGCGATATCAGTTTCGCGGTCACCAAGGGCGAGGTCGTATGCATCATCGGCCCCTCCGGGGCAGGGAAGTCCACCTTGCTCCGCTGCGTCAATCATCTCGAATCCGTTGATTCCGGCACGATCTTCCTGGAAGGCCAGCCGGTCTACCGCTACATGCGGGACGGTCGCGCCGTCATCGATCCGGAACGGCGCGTGGAAGCCATCCGCGCGCAGATCGGCATGGTCTTTCAGTCGTTCAACCTGTTCCCGCATCTGACCGCGCTCGGCAACGTCATCGAGGCACCCGTGCACGTCCTGCACGAACCGGCACAGGAAGCGCGGCAGCGCGGGCTGGCGCTGTTGAACAAAGTCGGGCTGGCGGAAAAGGCGCAGGCGTTTCCACACCAGCTCAGCGGCGGCCAGCAGCAGCGGGTCGCCATCGCCCGGGCACTGGCGATGAACCCGAAGCTCATGCTGTTCGACGAAGCGACCAGCGCCCTCGATCCGGAGCTGGTCGGCGACGTGCTGCGGGTCATGCGAGGACTTGCCGCCGATGGAATGACCATGCTGGTAGTGACGCACGAGATGAGCTTCGCCCGTGAAGTGGCAGACCGGGTAATCTTCATGGCCGACGGCAGGGTGGTCGAGGAAGGCACGCCGGCAGCCATCTTCTCCGCGCCGGACAATCAACGGACACGTCAGTTCCTGCAGACTATCCTGGAACGCAGCGGACGAGCCGAGGTGAACAACTGACCAAACCGATACCGCAATCAGAAAAGGGAGGGCGCCATCATGACAAAACACTCAGAAACCACACAGACGAACGGGTACCGCCGTCGCCGGCTGCTCGCCGGCGGAAGTGCCGCGGTCGGCGCGATCGCGGCAAGTGGCCTGGCGCGCACCGCAATGGCCGCCGAGCAGCCGCAGGTCGATACCTCGTTCAAGGATTTCACGCTGCCGAAATTCCAATGCGACGATTCCCTGGTGCGCGTGCAAAAGAAGGGCGAGCTGATCCTCACCACCTCGAACGACTGGCCCTATTCCTACCTCGACTCAAAGTCCGGCGATTTTACCGGCCTGGATGCCGACATCCTCAACGCCGCGGCGAAAATGCTGATGATCCCCAAGATCACGGTGAAGACCGTGAGCTTCGACGGCATGATCCCCGGACTACTGGCCGGCCGCTTCGATATCGTCGGCGATTCCATCCACTACACGAAGGCGCGCGCCAAGGTCGTGGATTTCAGTTTCCCGACATACTATTACTCGGAATGGCTGGTGGTGCAGAAGGGCAAATTGTCCGACGTGAAGTCGATCGCCGACCTGAAGGGAAAGACCTGCGGCGCCCTGCTCGGCACCAACTATGCGCAATGGATCCAGCAAACGCCCGGTGTCATCTACAAGGACTACAAGGACTGGGTGTCGATGGCGCAGGACATCCATAACGGCCGGCTGGATGCCGCCGTGCACGATCAGCCGATCATCGCGGCCTCCATCAAGGATCACCCCGAATGGAACCTCGCACTGGTCGAGGGCTACGAGCCGCATCAGCTCAAGAATCCGGCCGGCTATAGCCGCTATGCCTTTCGCCAGGCCGACGTGCAGCTCCGCACCGGGATCTCGTCCGCCATCGAGTGGATGGAGGATTCCGGCGACATCACCAAGATCCTCACCAAGTGGGGACTGACCGGCTACAACAACTGAGCGGAGCGGCGCCAATCGGCGCCCGCTTTCCTCGCCCCAACACGCAGCCCCCACGTCACGGCGGAGCCGACACCGATCCATGTTCTCGATGGCGGAAATGATCTCCTTCCTGCCCACGCTGCTGCACGGCGCGTGGGTGACCATCACGGTGTCCCTGCTCGCTTACGCCCTCGCGCTGGTCGTCGGCCTCGTATTCGGGATCGGGCGGGTGACGCGTTTTTGGCCGGCCCGGGCGCTGGCCACCGCCTATGTCCAGTTCATCCGCGGCACGCCATTGCTGCTGCAGCTTTTCTTCATCTATTACGTGCTGCCCTATGGCGGCATCGTGCTGCAGCCGTTCGCGTCCGGCGTGCTCGGACTGACCATCAACTACAGCGCCTACATGGCGGAGGTGTTCCGCTCCGGCATCCAGGCCA
>DATDIC010000239.1:0-3438 GCA_036521275.1 Acetobacteraceae bacterium | reverse complement strand
GCCGGCATTGCCTCCGCCGCGCAGAGATGGTCCGATCCCGCATATGGACCCGATCACCGCCGAGTTGTTCCGCAATGCCATCGCCGCGATCGGCGACGAGATGGTGCTGACCATCTATCGCACTGCCTATTCCGGGGTGCTGAAGAACATCATGGATTACAGCGCCGCGCTGTGCGACGCGCAGGGGCGGCTGGTCGCGCAGGGGCTGAGCCTGCCCGGGCATCTGTGCAGCATCCCGGTAGCGTTGCAGGCGGTGCTGGCGCGTTATGGGGAGAATATCTTCGAAGGTGACATACTGGTTTCCAACGACCCGTATGAAGGCGGCATGCACCTGCCGGATATCTTCCTGTTCAGGCCGTTGTTCGCGGACGGGCGGGTGATCGCCTACGCGGCCACCATCTGCCATCACACGGATGTCGGCGGGCGGGTACCCGGCTCCAATGCGTCCGACAGCACCGAAATCTACGCCGAGGGGCTGCGGATCCCGCCGCTGAAGCTGTACGAGCGCGGCCAGCCAAACGAGACGCTGCACCGGATCATCGAGAAGAACGTGCGGGTGCCGAACCGCGTGCTGGGTGATCTGCGCTCGCAGCTTGCGGCATGCGAGATCGCGGCGCGCGGCATGGCCGACGTGGTAGCACAATACGGCACTGATGGCGTTCGCGCGCTGATGGTCGAGACGATGGATTACAGCGAGCGGCTGACGCGTCATTGCCTGACCGAGCTGGCGGACGGCGAAGCAACCTTCACCGATTGGATCGACGACGATCAGATCGATATCGGGCAACCGATCCGACTGGTTTGCACCGTGCGCAAGCAAGGCGATCGGATGATTTTCGACTGGACCGGGAGTGCGCCGCAGGTGAAAGGGGCGATCAACAACACCTGGAGCTACACGGCGGCGGCCAGCTTCACGGCGGCGAAGTCCGTGCTGTCCATCAACATGCCCAATAACGACGGTGTGTTCCGCCCGATCAGCGTTATCGCGCCGCCCGGCACCATCATGAACGCGTTGCCGCCGGCGGCTTGCGCCGCGCGTGGGCTGACCGGATTTCGGGCGTGCGACTGCGCGTTCGGGGCGCTGGCGCAGCTATACCCCGATCGCGTCTTCGCCGCGGGGGACGGGGGGAATACCGGGGTTACTATCGGCGGGTACGACCGGGAACGGCGGCCATTCATCTACGTCGATTTCTTCTCCGGCGGGTGGGGCGGGCGGCCCTGGGCGGATGGGCTGGAAGGCAACACCACCATGTTCGCCAACATGGCGAGCTTCAGCATCGAAGTGGTGGAGGCGGAAAACCCGCTGGAGGTGCTAGAGTTCGGCTATGTGCCGGATACTGGCGGGGCGGGGAAATTCCGCGGCGGCGTTTCGATGGCACGGACCTGGCGGATGCTGGCGGATGAAGCGATCCTGCAAGTGCGCGCCGACAGGCAGACACATCGGCCGTACGGTTTGCAGGGCGGACAGCCAGGATCACCGGGCCGCAATGTACTGAACGTCGGCACGGCGACGGAACAGGCGCTGCATGCCAAGCTGACGATGACGTTCCGCCGGAACGAGACGTTTCGGCACGAGCTTCCCGGTTCGGGCGGCTGGGGCGATCCGCTCGACCGGGAGCTTGCGCTGGTGGCGCACGATCTGCGCGGTGGGCTGGTGACCACGGAAGGCGCGGCACGCGATTATGGCGTGGTGGCAAGTGGCGACCCGCCGGTCATCGATGCGCGAGCCACGCTCGAGCTGCGGGCGAGGCTGCGCGCGGCTCGACGGGCGGATGCGTCGGCATGAGTGTCCGCATCGGGATCGATATCGGCGGCACGTTCACCGACCTGGTGGCGATCGACACGGACGGACGGGTGCTGACGCGCAAATCCGCTTCCACCCCGCGTGATTATGGGCAGGGCATTGTCGACGGGCTGCGGGGTCTGCTCGCGGAGGTCGGCGGCGACGTAACCGATGTGCTGCACGGCACGACGATCGGGTCCAACACGATCCTGGAAGGGCGCGGCGCCCGAACCGCGCTGATCACCACGCGCGGCTTTCGCGACGTGCTGGATATCCGCGACCTGCGCATGCCGCGCATTTACGATATCGGCTGGACCAAGCCGCCGGCGCTGGTGGAACGCCGGTTGCGCCTGGAGGTGACGGAGAAGATCCGGCCGGATGGATCGGTCGCGGTGTCGCTGGATGTCGTGAGCGTCGATGCCGCGATCGGGAGGCTGCGTCGGGACGAGGTTCAGAGCGTCGCGATCTGCCTGCTGCACAGCTACGCCAACCCGGCGCATGAACGGATCGTGGCGGCGCACGTGAGGGCAGCACTGCCTGATCTGGCGGTATCGGTCAGCCATGAGATATTGCCGGAGATCAAGGAATATCCGCGCACCAGTACGACCGTGGTGAATGCATACGTGCAGCCGGTGGTGCGGGCGTATCTCACGGCGTTATCGGCGCGGTTGCAGGCACTCGGATTGACGGCACCGTTGCAGTTGATGCAATCGAATGGCGGACTGGCGTCAGTCGAATTCGCCGACGCGCAACCAGTGCACATCATCGAAAGCGGCCCGGCGGCAGGCGTGGTTGGCGGGGCGGCACTCGCGGCGCGGCTGGGCGAAACGCGGCTGATCACGTTCGATATGGGCGGCACGACGGCGAAGGCGGGGCTGGTCGAGAATGCCGCGGTGCTGCGCACCGAGGCGCTGGAGGTCGGCGCCGGAGTGATGGCCGGGTCGAGGCTGCTGGTGGGCGCCGGCTACATGCTGAAGCTGCCGGCCATCGACCTGGCGGAGGTGGGAGCCGGCGGCGGGTCGATCTGCCGCCTGGATGCAGCCGGCGCGCCGAAGGTGGGACCGGAGAGCGCGGGTGCCGATCCCGGTCCCGTCTGTTACGGAACCGGCGGGACGGAACCCACTGTTACCGATTGCAACCTCGTGCTCGGGTATCTCGATCCGGCTGGCCTGGTGGGGGGTTCGCTGCGTCTGGATGCGAAGGCGGCGCGGGCGGCGGTAGCGGAGCGATTGGCCGCGCCAATGCGATGTTCGGTGGAGGAAGCAGCGGCCGGGATGCTGCGGCTGGCCTCGGCCTCCATGATGCGAGCGATCCGCGCGGTCTCGGTGGAGCGCGGGCGGGATGCGCGCCAGTTCACACTGCTGGCGTTCGGCGGCAACGGGCCGCTGTTTGCTGCATCGATCGCCGCCGAGCTTGGCATGAGGCAGGTGATCGTGCCGCCGCTGCCAGGCGTGTTCAGCGCGTTCGGGCTGCTGGTGGCGGACACCGAGCATCACGTGACACAAAGCCTGCGCGTGCGGGTCGATACTGCCGATCCCGCCCACGTCCGCACCGCCCTCGCAGCGCTGATTGCGTCCGGCAACGAGCGGCTGGCGCGGGATGGCTTCGCCGCGGCACAGCGCGTGTTTCGCCGCACTGCGCTGGCGCGCTATGTC
>DATDIC010000238.1:0-4787 GCA_036521275.1 Acetobacteraceae bacterium | reverse complement strand
CAGGCGGAAGGTGCCGCGGCCGAAGGAGCGGTGCTGGCGGCGGACGGCGAGGACACGGCGGGTCCAGTTGAGCAGCGAGTGGGGGTCGCGGGTCTGTGCCTCCACGTTCACTGCTTCGTAGCCGTAGAGCGGGTCCATGATGGTCGGCAGCACGAGCGAGGACGGATCGGCGCGGGAGAAGCCGCCGTTGCGGTCGGGCGACCACTGCATGGGCGTGCGCACGCCGTCGCGATCGCCGAGATGGATATTGTCGCCCATGCCGATCTCGTCGCCGTAATAGATGACCGGCGTGCCGGGCATGGTGAGCAGCAAATAGTTCATCAGCTCGATGCGCCGGCGATCGCGTTCCAGGAGCGGGGCGAGGCGGCGGCGGATGCCGAGGTTGAGGCGGGCGCGGCGATCGGCGGCGTAGGTTTCCCACAGGTAGTCGCGCTCGGAGTTGGTGACCATCTCCAGCGTGAGTTCGTCGTGGTTGCGCAGGAAGATGGCCCATTGGCAGGTGGCCGGAATGTCGGGCGTCTGGCGCAGGATATCGGTGATCGGGAAGCGGTCTTCGCGGGCGATCGCCATGTACATGCGCGGCATCAGCGGGAAATGGAACGCCATGTGGCATTCGTCGCCGTTGCCGAAATACTCCTTGGTGTCCTCCGGCCACTGATTGGCTTCCGCCAGCAGCATGCGGTCGGGGAACGAGGCATCGACCGCGGCGCGGATCTGCTTCAGCACCTCGTGGGTTTCCGGCAGGTTCTCGTTGTTGGTGCCTTCGCGTTCCACCAGGTACGGGACGGCGTCCAGGCGGAGCCCATCGACGCCCATCGCCAGCCAGTAGCGCATGACCGACAGCACTTCGCGCAGCACGCGGGGGTTGTCGAAATTGAGGTCCGGCTGATGCGAATAGAAGCGATGCCAGTAATAGGCGCCGGCGGTTTCGTCCCAGGTCCAGTTGGAGCGCAGCGTGTCGATGAAGATGACACGGGTGCTGGCATATTTGTGATCGTCCTGCGACCAGACATAGAAATCGCGGTACTGGCTGCCCGGCTTTGCCTGGCGCGCGCGCTGGAACCAGGGATGCTGGTCGGAGGTGTGGTTGACCACCAGCTCCGTGATGACTTTCAGGCCGCGTTCGTGGGCCGCGGCGATGAAGCGTCGTGCGTCCGGCAGGTGGCCGTAATCCGGATGGACGCCGCGGTAGTCGGAGATGTCGTAGCCGTCGTCGCGGCGTGGCGAGGGATAGAAGGGCAGCAGCCAGATGGCGCTGACGCCGAGGGAGACGATGTAGTCCAGCTTCTGCAGCAGGCCGGCGAAATCACCCACGCCGTCGTTGTTGGCGTCGAAGAACGACTTCAGGTGAAGCTGGTAGATCACCGCGTCCTTGTACCAGAGCCCATCTTCCTCGGCCGGCTGGGTCGGCGCGAGCGGCAGCGGGGATGCCAGCGGGGGAGATGCGAGCGGCGCGTTCATCGGCCGGCTCCCGGGCCGGTGAGGCGCCAGATGCAGAACGGCATCTCGTTCGGGTCCAGCCGGACGCGCTGGCGCTTGCCGGACCAGATGAAACGATGATTGCGCATCAGGTCTTCCGCGGCGACCGAGGCGTTGTCGGACAGGCCCCATTCCCAGAGAGGAATTTCAATATCTGCCTCCTGCACGTGATGCGGGTCGAAGCTGATGGCTACCAGGATCATTGCGGCGTGGCCGGTGCCCATTTTGCCGAACAGGATCACCTGGTCGTTGAACGCGTTGTAGAATCGCACGCCCAGATGGGACTGCAAGGCCGGGTTGGCGCAACGGACACGGTTGAGTGCGGCGATTTCCGCGGCGATGTTGCCCGGCTGGTGCCAGTCGCGCACGCGGAGCTGGTATTTTTCGGAGTCCAGATATTCCTCGCGTCCGGGCAGCGGCGCTGCCTCGCACAGCTCGAAGCCGGAATACATGCCCCACAAGCCGGATAGCGTGGTGGCGAGAGCGGCGCGGATGAGGAACCCGGCGCGGCCGGCGGTTTGCAGGAACACCGGGTTGATGTCCGGCGTGTTGACGAAGAAGTTCGGGCGGAAGAAATCGCTGACCGGCGCTGCGTTCAGTTCGGTGAGGTAGGCGGTGATTTCGGCCTTCGTGTTGCGCCAGGTGAAGTAGGTGTAGGATTGGGTGAAGCCGATCTTCGCCAGCCGATACATCACCTTCGGCCGGGTGAAGGCTTCCGCCAGGAAAATGAGGTCCGGGTTGCGCGCACGGACATCCGCGATCATCCAGTGCCAGAAGGGCAGCGGCTTGGTGTGCGGATTATCGACGCGGAAGATGCGGATGCCCTGATCGGCCCAGAACAGCACCACGTCGCGCAACGCGAGCCAAAGGTCGGGGATGGAGGCCGGGGTGTAGAAGTCGACGTTGACGATGTCTTCGTATTTCTTCGGCGGATTCTCCGCGTAACGCACCGATCCGTCTGGCCGCCAGCGGAACCACTCCGGATGTTGCTTCAGCCACGGATGGTCCGGCGAGCACTGGATGGCGAAATCCAGTGCGACTTCCAGGCCCTGCGTCTGCGCCGCGCCGATCAGCCGGCGGAAATCCTCCAGCGTGCCGAGTTCGGGAAGGATGGCGTCGTGACCACCTTCCTCGCTGCCGATCGCGTAGGGGCTTCCGAGGTCATCGGGCTGCGCGCGGAGGCTGTTGTTGCGGCCCTTGCGGTTGGTGTGTCCGATCGGATGGATGGGGGGGAAATACAGCACGTCGAATCCCATCGCGCGGATGCGCGGCAGGTCGGCGACGACATCGCTGAAGGTGCCATGCCGCGCCGGATTGCGGGTCGCCGAGCGTGGGAACAATTCGTACCAACTGGCGAAGGCGGCCTGGGCGCGGTCGGCGTCGAGCGGCAGTTCCCTGGCGCGCGAGGCGAAGGGGCGATCGCCGGAGGCGTTGACCGCGGCGCGCGTCGCTTCCGCGAGCACGGTCGCTGCGCGCTGCTCGGGGTCTTCGGAGTCCAGTGCGTGTATCGCGCTATCCAGCGCCTGGTGCACGGTGGCGGGTGCGTGGGTGCGGATGCGCTGCAGCAGCGTTTGTGCTTCGTGCAATTCCACGCCGACATCCTGCCCGGCTTCGCGCTTGCGGGCGAGATCCCGGCGCAGCGTGCCCCATTCGTCCCACCACGCCTCGATGGTGAACGCGTGGCGCCCGACGCGCGCGGGCGCGAAGGTTGCTTCCCATCGATCATTGGCGACTGGCCGCATTGGCGCGTGCTGCCATTGCGTTTCGTCGGCGGCGCGCCAGAGCAGTTCCGCGGCGAGCAGCTCGTGGCCGTCGGCGAAGATATCGGCGTTGACCGTGACGCGATCGCCGGCGAGGCGCTTGACGGGGAACTGGCCGCCATCGACGGCGGGTCCGATCGCCTCGATGGCGATGCGCGGCGCGGCGGCGGCGTCGACAGCGCCCTCGGTGCCGCGGCTCCAGGGTTGGATGACCGGCGGGGCACGATCGTAGCGGAGCAGCCGGACGTCGCCGGGCGCCAGGGGGGAGCGCAGATCGAGTTCGCCGTTGACGCGCGCTGGTCGCCCGAATGCCGCGCCCGCCGTTGCCGGCAATTGGTCAAGCGGGATGTCGATCGGTGCGGGGCGGTCGAGCAGGGGGTTGGCCAAAACCACGATGGCGCGCGCGGCCCGGCGGACGTCCGGGGCGTCGGCGCGCAGCAAGGCGGTTACGCTGGCTTCCGGGCCGGCGAGTGCGCGCATTTCTCCGTCCGGCCGGAATTCGGCGATGCGATCGACCCATTCGGTGGCCTGGCGGATGTCCGTGGTCAGGTCGATGGTGGCTTCCTGGCGGGCCTGCTCGAAATCCCGTGGTGCTGCGCGGGCGGGATCGAAGCGGCGGCGGGTGGCGTATTCGAAGCCCATGGGGACGAAGAGGCCGCTGGCGGTGGCAGCGGCGAGGCGCAAGGCGCGCCGGTAGGCGATGCGGAGATCGATCTGCGGGTCCAGGCGGGAGGCGAGCCGGTCGGTGAAGCCGGGTTCGGGCGAGGCGATGGAGGGCGCGACGTGGCGCAGGAGTTCGGCTTCCTCGATGAGCCAGCTTGCGCGGGCGTCCCACCAGCCCAGGGAGGAGGCGACGCAGTCGAAGCCCAGGCCTGCCAGTTGGGGGATCGACTCGCGGGGCACGCCGGGCGTCCAGGCGATGAACAAGGTGCCGGGCGATGCGTCGCGCGTCGTGGAGATGATCTGCTGCCATGCGGAGGGCGGGACGTGATGGGGGTTCAGGCAGCGGAATCCGCCGGCGCCGGCGCGTGCCAGGCGGGCCAGCCGCTCGCCCCACCAGTCGCCGAGGCGGTGGGACGGGTCCGCCTGGTCGAAGCGTGCCTCCGCGGTGTCCGGCGCGGGCGGCTTGCGGCGGGGGTCGGGTGCTTCGGAGCCGGGTTCGTCGGCCATGAACCAGTCCGGCTGCTGCGCCCGGATGGCGGCGTCGGTCGCCACGCGGTCGGCGACGAGGTCCAGGATCAGTCGCAAGCCCTGGCGGGCACAGGCGTCTGCGAGGCGGGCGATGCCGTCATCGGCGGAGCCGTGCCAGCCGAGGGCGGGGTGGAGCCGCTCGTGGTCGGCGGTGAGGAATATGTCGCCGGCGGCGCCGGGGGCGAAAAGGGGGGCGGAATCGACGGTGTCGAATCCCATGGCACGACAGCGCGCGAGGTGGCGCCCCCATTCGTCCAGCGGTCCCGCGACCAGCGGGTGGATGTGGTAGATTTTGGGCGCCATCGCCTCCGCCAGTTCCTGTTGCCTGCGCTCCAGCGGGGTTTACCTGGAGGCGCG
>DATDIC010000237.1:0-3045 GCA_036521275.1 Acetobacteraceae bacterium | reverse complement strand
GATATTCGGCGATGCGTTCGCGGAATGTCAGCTTGCCGGCGCGCTTGCTTTCCTTTTCCCAGGTTTTGCCTTGCTTGATCTCGACGGTCAGCACGTCGCCAGCGTGGGGGTGGCGGTGATATTCGAAGTGCTGCTCGGCGTGCAGGCCACCGGAGGATGCGGCTTTTGCTACGCCGGAGGGGGTCTTGCCGGAGCCGAACCAGGGCTCATTTGGTTTCGGGCGCAAATGATACTCCGGATCGAACTGGGCGACCGCCTGCGGGAAGGTCGGCGGGGCGATGACGGTGGCAGCGGAGTGGTGATAGATCGGGTTGGTATCACCGATGGCGCGCGCAAACATCGTGATGTGCGACGCTTCGACAGGCATGGTGATCTTCGCCAACGCACCCTCCCGCTTGGGTTTCCGCGACTGGCGGGAGCGTATCAGGGTGGGGAAGAGCAGGAAAGCTTTCACCACGGAGACACGGAGGCGCGGAGATCAGCGCAGTGCCGCCGGTCGCACGGCCAGGCGGCAGATGGGTTGGCGCTTTTCGTGGTGCCGATGGGGGTGGATTCCCGCTTTTCGTGGGAATCCAGACAAACCCACGTTCGTCATTCCCGCGGAAGCGGGAATCCAGCCAAACCCTCGGAATTTCACGGGCTTTCGCCTGGATTCCCGCCGCAGTCGCCTGCCGCACGGGGATCAGGAGGGAATGATGATCCCTCTTTGCTGGGACAAGCTATCCTTCCACCCCCGCATCCGGGTGGCCGGCAGCGAGCGCGGCCATGTAGCCGAGGATAAGGTCGCGGGAGCGGAAACGCCCGTCGTAGCGGGCGCGTTCCTCGCGTTGCACGATCGGGAACGTGCCGAGCACGTAATCGGCGGCATCACGATCGAGGCCGTAGAGGTGGAAGAACAGTGCGTCGAGCCGGGCACGGCGGCGCATTCGGTCTTCCTCGTCCCAGGGAAAGGCGGCCCGACGTAGCCCTGGTCGGCAGCGAATGGCTTCATATCGTGCGAGACGTAGGTGAGGTGCAGCACATCCTCGCGGATGATCTGTTCGGCAGTTTTCGGGCCAAAGTTGCGGGCGTAATCGTTGGGCGGGACTATGGGCAGTTGTTTGAGGATGTAGAAGTTCAGGTGCGTGCTCTGAACCTTCTGGCGAGCGACATAGTCCAAGATACAGGCTCCTAAGTTCGCGACCAGCAACGGAGCGAAGCGGCTGTACGTCGGCATGCGATAACCGTTCGCGCGTCTGTCGGGCGAGCGATATCGCGAAATGCAATGGCCCATCCTTGCCGCTGGGGCCAGCCAATGTCGCTGTCAGAAACCCAGAACTGCGGCCGGGCGACGAAATTCGGATCGCCATGCTCGTGAAGGATACCCTAAAATCACCGATCAACCCGACAACGTCGTCGCCTTTCAAAGCACTTGTTTACAGCTCAATCTCCGCAATCAGCCGGTCCGCCGCCGCACGTACCTGCCCGTCGGAGCGGTCCACCAACCCAGCCTCTTCCAATGCCCGCACATCGGACTGCACACGCCGGAGGTGGCGCCCCAGGTGACGCGCCAGGGCCGATATCGAAGGCTCCGGATGCGCATGCAAATGCCGGAGCAGCTTGTACCGCTCCCCGGTCATCACGCGTGACAGGCCGGCCCAGGACTCGAACGCCAGCACGCGCTCCGGTTGGACTTGTTCGCCGCGCTCCGCGCGCTCCCAGGCGGAGCGGAAGGCGGCCAAATCCTCCGCGAAGCTGCCGCCCACGCGCAGTTTTACATCGCCATACATCCCGGTGCTCCTTCGTCCGCAGCGCAACGACATCAGCGCAGCGGCCGCCCTCACCCCTTGTAGTACCGCTCCGCCCCCCGCACCGCCTCCTTGATCGCCGACTCCGGCGATTCCGTCCCGGTCACCGCCTTGGCGAACATATCGACCAGTATCCAGTTCTCCAGCACCGCCCCGGCGGCCGCAGTAATCGGTCCCTTGTAACCATCGTAGTACGGCGTGGACATGGCGTCGCGATACACCGCGATCTTCGGGTCCGACGCCCATACGCTGCTGGCCGCATAGGCTTTCAGCGGCTGCGACCAGTAACCCAGGCAGCCCGTCAGCCACGGATCGTATTGCGGCGCCTCCATCATGAAGCGCAGATATTCCTTCGCCGCATTCGGATACTTGCTATACCGGAACAGCATCGCGTTCAGCGTCAGCGCCGCTTCCGGCGGCGCCTGCGCAACCCCCATCGGCATCACCGCGTGATTGGTATCCGCCGCCATCGCCTGCAGGGCCGCATCGGGGGAATTCTTCAGCACGTAATAGATCGACACGCCGTTCTGCGTCAGCGCAATCTGTCCCGCCGCGAACGCCTTGTTGTTGCTGGCGCCGTCCCACGACATGGTGCCGGAGATCATCGTCGGCTGCATCTCCCGCGCATATTCCACCGCCAGCCGCGTCTCTTTCGTATCGAGCGCCACCTTCCCCTGCTCATCCACCAGATACCCGCCATGCGACCAGAGCAGCCAGTTGGCGTAGCCCGGCGCATCGCCCACCGCGTGGCTCAGCGCAAACCCGCACGGATGGCCGGTCTTCTTCAGGCTCTGGCAAAGCTTCAGGAATTCATTGAGATCATTCGGGATCGTGTCGTAGCCGGCCTCCTTCACCCATGAGGTCCGATACACCGCCGGCCCGGTCGAACCGCCCATCGGCAGCCCGATCCAGTCATTGCTGTTCCATTTCTTGCCGTAGATCTCGGCCAGCCTGTACCAGCCGCCATAGCGCGCCCCCAGATACTCGGCCAGGTCAGTAAGTTCGACAATCTTGCCCAGGAACAGATGCGGGTCGGGACCGAACGCGATGACGATATCCGGCCCGGCGCCCGTATTCGCAGCAATCGCGGTCTGCGTCGGCATGTCCGGCCAGTTGACGAAGTCCACCCGCACCGGCACGCCGGTCGCATCGGTGAACCGTTTGCTGTTGGCCCGGAAGATCGTTTCATCCGGATCGACAAACTTGGTCGGGCGCAGCACGTGCAGCGTGGCCCCCTTCTCGATCGGATACGAAGGCG
>DATDIC010000236.1:0-3638 GCA_036521275.1 Acetobacteraceae bacterium | reverse complement strand
AGTCCAGCAAACCGGAATCTTCCTTCCGCTGCGCATAGCCGTCCAGCACCGGCCCGGCCAGCGCGACCAGCGCGTGCGAGACCTCCGCCATGCGCACAGCCCGGCGCGCGCCCTCAACGGCGACGACCCGCTCCACCTCCGCCTCGAACACCGAAGGAAGCTCCGGCAGCGCCCTTGCCAGCCTGGCGTTGGCGAAGGTGCTCAGCGCACGGCCCTTGCCTTCCTTGGTCAGCAGCAGCTCGCACCATGCCGCCCAGTTCTCGCGCCGCTCCTCTCCATCCAGCCCCAGCCAGCCGAGCAGCTCCCCGGCCCTTGCCTGCACCGCCGGGGAACCGTGCTCCTGCACATGGACCACCGCGGCTCGCAGCGTCGTTTCGTCTGGCCAGCGGACGGCGCCGTCGATGATCTCGGCTTCGGTCGCCGCGGTAACGCCCAATGCCCGCCGCTGCGCCGCGATCAGCCCATCCCCGAGGCCCCGCGCCTGCTGCAGCCGGTCTCGTTCCGACTGCAACGCCGTAACCAGTTTGCCGAACTGCCCGGCGGTACTGAGCCCGGCAATCGCCGCCAGCGCCGACCGCAATTCCGGCGATGCGGCACGCGCCAGCATGCGTTCCCGCGCGTCGATCAGTGCATCCGCGGAGTCGCGCTCGTCCGCCAGCTCGAAATGCGGCGACAACGCCGCTTCCAGCGGAAAGCGCCGCAGCAGCGACTGGCAGAAGGCATGAATGGTGCCGATGCGCATGCCGCCCGGCAGGTCCAGCACCTGCGCGAACAAGGCCCGCGCCCGCGCGCGACTCTCCGCCGATGTCGCAACGTCGAGACCGCCCAGCTCCGTATCCAGCGTCGCGTCGTCGAGCGTCACCCACCGGCCGAGTGTGCGCTGCAGCCGCAGCGCCATTTCCGCCGCCGCCGCCTTGGTGAAGGTCAGGCACTGGATGCGCTCCGGCCGCGCGCCCCCCAGCATGAGCCGCAGCAGCCGGTCGGTCAGCAGCTTGGTCTTCCCCGAACCGGCTGACGCGCCAACGAACGCAGACACAGCAGGGTCGGACGCCGCAAGCTGGTCCGCCTGCGCCCGTTCACGCGCTGCCCGGACCGGCTCCGCAATGTCGGAAAGCACCGAAATGGTCACGAAATCCAATCACCCTCCGGATCGGCCGGCCCGCCGGCGAGACGACACAAGATCGGCAACATGACGCAGGCGCCTCTCCAGCAGGACGAATCGGTCCCCACTTTTCAGTGCAGGCGATAGCACGGCTTTATCCGCGTCGGCACCGCCTGTGACACCGATCACTGACAGCCCGGAAAACATGATGTAGGACGCGCGCCTTGTCTGTAATAAACGCCAGCGCCTTGATAATCGGCGACCAGGACCGCGGGAGGAGTTGGGGAATGACGGCCGCGGGACGGGATCGCGATGATGCGACCCGCATGCTTCCGCCGACCTGCCGCGCAGTTGCGCTGCCCTGATGCGTACCGCGCGTCGCCGCATTGCGCTGGACGGGTTGTTTGACCGCTCGCCCATACCGGCTGCCGCTGTGGCACAGGTGCGGCGGCAGATGGCTGCCCCGGGGCGGCACTATCATGGCCTCGATCATCTGGCCGAGTTATGGACCTGTCACCGCCGTCTGTCGCGTGGAACGATCTTCCGCACACGCAGGATGGAGCGGCTGATCGCAGGCGCGATCATCTTTCACGACGCGGTTCTTTCGCCACGGCGATGCGACAACGAAGCGGCGTCGGTCCGCTTGTGGCAGCGTTATGCCCGGTCGGGCGGGCGACTGCCACGCCAGGCCATCGCACGTGTCGCCGCCGCCATCGACGGAACTGGCGGGCATGCGACGGGACAGGTCGGGGCAGGCAGTGGCGACGCGGTAATCCTCTGGGTCCTGGACCTCGATCTGGCCTCGATCGGCGCCACCGCCTGTCAGTTCCGGCGCAACAGCTCGGCGCTGCGAGCCGAATTCGGGTTTAGGTCCGCCGCGGAGTGGAAGGACCGTACGCTCGGATTCCTGGGCGCACTCGCGAACCGGCCGCAGATCTTCCATTCTCCCCGCATGGCCGCCGCATTTGAGCGGGCCGCCCGCGCCAACATCGCCGGCGAATTCCGTAGGGCGAAAGCGAAAGCGCCGCCCGATAAACCTCGGTAGCATTCCCCGCCCGCCTCCCCAGCTCTCCGCGATCAAAAGCCGCCCAGGCGAACGCCCGCGCGGCTGAATCGTATAGGCTAACGCCAGACAGGAGGCTCCCGTGGACCAGCGCGCACGGATGATCGCCGCGATCGAGGCCGATGCCGGCGAAACGGCGCGGCAGACCGGACGCGCCGCGCTGAGCCCGCGCGTGCTTGACGCCATGCGCCGTGTGCCGCGCGAACTCTTCGTGCCCACCGGCGCGGCGAACGCCGCCTATGAAAACCGCCCGCTGGTGATCGGCCACGGGCAGACCATCTCGCAGCCCTTCATCGTAGCCCTGATGACGGACCTGCTGGAGCCCGATCCGGACTGCAAGGTGCTGGAGGTCGGTACTGGCTCCGGCTACCAGGCCGCGATCCTGGCCGAGCTGGTCGAGCAGGTCTGGTCGATCGAGGTTCTGCCGGAACTTTCGCAAAAGGCCGCCGCATCGCTGGCCGAGGCGGGATACCTGAATGTCACGCTGCGGGTTGCCGACGGCGCTGCCGGCTGGCCCGAAATGGCTCCGTTCGACCGCATCATCGTGACCGCCGCCGCCCCCCGCATCCCGGCGGCGCTGGTCGAGCAGCTTCGGTCCCCCGGCCGCATGGTGATCCCGGTCGGCGAACCACACGGCGACCAGGAATTGCATTTGCTGGAGAAAGCCGCCGACGGCACCGTCAACAGCCGCATTGTCCTGCCGGTCGCCTTCGTGCCCTTGACGAAAGGGCGCCGCTGACGCCGGCTGGTTGACGATCGGGGGGCGGGACATGCTACTCACCGGTAGCCGAACACCGATGCAAGCGGAGACAGGCCGATGAAGCTGATGTGGTTCCATCTGATGCCATACACCGAGCTGCCGGACGATTTCCGCGACAAGAACCCGTCCGTCTGGGTCGATATCCATTCCTCGCTGTTCGACCCGAAGCGCGCCCATCACATGTACAACGACTTCATGGACGAGCTGGAATACGCGGCGACTTGCGGCTTCGATGCGATCTGCGTCAACGAGCATCATTCCAACGGATACGGACTGATGCCGTCGCCCAATCTGATCGCGACCTCGCTCGCCCGGCGCACGATGGATACGGCGATCTGCGTCATGGGCAACTCGCTCGCGCTGTACAATCCGCCGACGCGCGTGGCCGAGGAATTCGCCATGATCGACGTGATCTCCGGCGGGCGGCTGATTGCCGGTTTCCCGGTCGGCACGCCGATGGACACGTGCTACGCCTATGGCCAGAACCCCAGCATGCTGCGCCAGCGCTATCTGGAAGCGCACGACCTGGTGCTGCGCGCCTGGACCGATAAGGACACCTTCGCCTTCAACGGTCGTTTCAATCAGCAGCGCTACGTGAATATCTGGCCGCGCCCGGTGCAGCAACCGCATCCGCCGATCTGGATTCCCGGCGGCGGATCGGTGGAGACATGGCAGTGGTGCGCGGAGATGGATTACGTGTACTGCTACCTGTC
>DATDIC010000235.1:0-3259 GCA_036521275.1 Acetobacteraceae bacterium | reverse complement strand
CACAGTATTCTGGTGCGGCACGGCGTGGGTCCCTCTCATGTCCGATTCGTCGCGAAACGCGTCGGAGCGAGAAGAATCGACGCCGTGCGCCGTGTCCACCAAATTGAACCGGACAGTCGTGGGACAAGCCCGGCCATGACGCGAGAGGGATGCCTGACGGGGGGCGGATGGCAGTGATTGACAGGGGGCGGGTCGGCATCGACATATGGCTTTCGACCGGCGTCTTGTTCCTCGTCACCATGATGGCGGCGCACCGCTCGGTGGTTCCCCGCAACGGAGAGAGTCGATGGATGCACTTGAGGTTCTGCTGGGGCGCGAGTCGGCGCTGAAACTGACGGAGCCGGCGCCGGACGAGGCGGCTCTGGAGGCGATATTCCAGAGCGCGGTGCGGGCGCCGGATCATGGGCGGTTGCGGCCGTGGCGGTTCGTGGTGGTGCCGAGCGGAGCGCGCGAGCGGTTCGGTGAGGTGATGGCAGAGTCGATGCGGCGGCGGCGGCCGGATGCCACGGAGGAGATGCTGCAGCGGGAGCGCGACAAGGCGCTGCGCGCGCCGCTGATCGTGGTGGCGGCGGCGCATGTGCAGAAAGGGCACAAGATCCCAGAGGTTGAGCAGGTGGCGTCGGCGGTGGCGGCGGCGCAGAACATCATGCTGGCGGCGCATGCGCAGGGATATGGCGCGATGTGGAAGACGGGCGATGCGGCGTACGATGTGGGTGTGAAGCAGGCGCTGGGGTTGGGGGCGGAGGACGAGATCGTCGGGTTTCTGTATCTCGGCAGCCGGGTGGGCGAGGGATCGCCGGCGACGCGGCCGGTGGCTGGGGATTATGTTTCGGTGTGGCATGGATGAGCGAGGCTAGCTGGAGATGGGGCGGCGTAGTGATTTGGAAGGACAAGAAAGTTTCACCACGGAGGCACGGAGGCACGGAGATTGATGGGGAGTTCCTTCGGGCTTCGGGGGGATGACGCCAGCCGCGCACGGCTCCGGTTACGAGGCTCTTCACGAGCAGGCCCTGGGCGAACCAGACGAAGATCAGCGTCGGGATGACCATGAGAACGCCGGCCGCGGCCATCAGTCCCCAATCGATGCCGCACTGGGTGACGAAGTTGGTGAGGCCGACCGGCAGCGTCTGCGCGTCCTTGCTGGAGGTGAGGGTCAGCGCGATGAGAAAGTCGTTCCAGGTGAAAGGGAAGGTGATCAGGGCGCTGGCGCCGATGCCCGGTGCGATCAGGATCCGGGCTCAAAGCGTATCCAGCATCCCGACGCTGGAGAACACCGCGAATAACGGGATCGCCAGCGCAGAGCTTATCGACCCGCGCCCCGGGCAACGTCACGGTCCAGGTCCGGCCGGATGAAAGCAGCTTTGTTTGCAACGCCGACGCACCGGGGCTGGCCAATCTGCTCGGCCGGCTGCAACCGCTCAAACCAGCACCTATCATGCTGGAAGGCAGCGGTGGCTACGAAGCCGTGGTCCCCGCCACGCTCGCCGCGGGAGCGCTGCCGGTCGCCGTGGTCAACGCGCGGCAGACCTGCCAATTCGCCGGCTCGCTTGGCCGGCTCGCCATGAGCGACACGATCGATGTCGCCCATTTCGGCGCAGCCATTCATCCCGCGCCGCGTCCGCTGCCCGATGTGCAGACGGTCCAACTGCGCGCCCTGCTGCGCGGCGCCACCAGCTCGTGCATGGCCGGCGCCGAGCAGCACGTCACGATGGTGCGAGGTCAGCCTGGCACGGCATTCCTGCACCGCCATGCTGCGTCGCTCAAGGCCGAGATCCCCCGGATCGAGCGCGCCATTGACACGCTGATCACCGCCAGCGCGATCTTCTGTGCCAAGCAGGACCTGCCAAAAACCATTCCGGGCACCGGTGACATCGTGGCCCGCATCTTGATCGCCGCACAGCCCGAACTCGGCACCGTCGATTGCCACCAGATCGCCGCGCTGGCTGGCGCCGGTGAACCCCGACAGCGGCTGCATGCGCGGCGAGCGCCACATCAAAGGCGGACGGCCACAGATCCACTGGGGGGAGAGGTGGCAGTTGACACGACTCTGTTGCGGCGGGTCTGGTGGTCCCATGCGTTTTCCGCGCGTGCTTGTGGCGTTGCTGCTGGCCTGTCTGCTGGGCCGTGGCGCGCTGGCACAGAACCTGCCGGGGGTAGCGGACCGGTATTTCCTGGCCAGCGACGGGGTGCGGCTGCACTACCTGGAGGCCGGGCCGCCGGTTGCGCACACGATTGTCTTCGTGCCGGGCTGGACCATGCCGGCGTGGATCTGGGCGCGACAGATCGCGGCGTTTCGGGGCGCGTATCACGTGGTGGCGTTCGATCCGCGCGGGCAGGGCGACTCGGAGGTGGCTGCGTCCGGTTACGAGCCAGTGCGGCGCGGTCAGGACATTGCGGAGTTGCTCGCCCATGCGGGGCGGGGCTCGGTGCTGTTGGTGGGGTGGTCCCTGGGGGTGCTGGACGCTCTGGCTTATGTGCATACGCATGGCGACGCGGCACTGGCCGGACTGGTGCTGGTGGACAACTCGGTGGGCGAGCAGCCGGCACCCGTGCCGGTACGACGCCGCCCGGGGCGTCCGGTGCCACGGCCGCTCTATATGGAGCAATTCGTGCGGACCATGTTCCACACGCCGCAGAACCCGTCATGGCTGGAGGCGCTGACCGAGGCGACGCTGCGCACCCCTGACTGGGCAGCGCGGGCGTTGCTGGCGTATCCGGAGCCGCGCAGCTACTGGCGTGATGCGGTGTATGCCACCGACCGTCCGGTGCTGTACGTGGTGCGGCCGGGATTTGCCGCGCAGGCCGCGAACCTGCAGCGCCGGCGGCCGAACACCGAGACGGCGGTGTTTGCCGATGCGGGGCATGCGCTGTTCATCGACGACGCGACGCGCTTCAATGGGCTGATGGAGACATTTATCCGGCAGCGGATCTGGCCGTGAGTTCTCCGGCCTCGGGCCGGCGTGATTTCACGCTGGTGCCGCTGTTCCTCGTGTCGTTGACGAGCGTCGGCTACGAGATCGCGCTGACGCGCTATTTCGCGGTCGCCGAGTGGTCGGACTACGGCTACTGGGTGATTTCGATCGTCATGGCCGGGTTCGCGCTGAGCGGCGTGGCGGTGGCGCTGGCGCGCGCGACGGCCGGGCGGCACGGCGCGCGGTTGCTGCGGGTGTTGCCGGTGCCGTTGATCCTCGCGGCGGCGATAGGCTTCCATTTCACTGCGGAAAATCCGTTCAACCCGTTGCAATTGCAGAATTCGGTC
>DATDIC010000234.1:0-7126 GCA_036521275.1 Acetobacteraceae bacterium | reverse complement strand
GGCTGCGCAATCCCGTCATCCAGGATCGTCTGCACGGCGCGTAGCACCCGCTCGTCCTCGCCTTCGGCATAGACAATGCGCCGCGGCGACTGTCGCGCCGCCTCGAACACCGGGCGCATGAGCTGACCCGAGCGGAACACGAACCGTTCCAGCTCTCGCTTGTAGGCAGCGAAATCCACGATCGGACGGCGGGCCACGCCGGATTCCATCGCCGCACGGGCAACCGCTGGAGCGACCTCCAGGATCAGTCGCGGATCGAACGGTTTCGGGATGATGTAATCCGGCCCGAACACCGGCGCCGCGCCGCCATAGGCGGCCGCCACGACCTCGCTCGCTTCCATCCGGGCCAGGCCGGCTATCGCCTCCACCGCCGCGATCTTCATTGCTTCGTTGATGGTTGTTGCTGAAACATCCAAGGCGCCGCGGAAGATGAACGGGAAGCAAAGCACGTTGTTGACCTGGTTGGGGGTATCGCTGCGCCCGGTCGCGATGATCGCATCGGGCCGAGCTTCATGGGCATCATCCGGGGATATCTCGGGGTCGGGATTGGCCAGCGCCAGGATCAGCGGCTTGTCCGCCAGCCGGTCCAGCCACTCCGGACGCAGCACCCCAGGGGCGGACAGGCCGAGAAAAATATCCACACCCGGCAACGCATCCTGCAGCGTCCGCGCGTCGGTTTGGCGCGCATAACGCGCCATGTTGGCCAGCATGCCCGGGCGGTCGCGGCGCACCACGCCTTGAATGTCGGTCAGCGTGACGTTCTCTGGTTGCAGCCCCATCGAAACCAGCAGATCGACGCAGGCCAGCGCCGCCGCACCCGCGCCGGAGGTCACCAGCGTCACCTCCTCCAGCCGCTTGCCTTGCAGCAGCAGCCCATTGCGGATCGCCGCGGCCACCGTGATTGCGGTGCCGTGCTGGTCATCATGGAACACCGGGATGCACATGCGCCGGCGCAGTTCGGCCTCGATCGCGAAGCACTCCGGCGCCTTGATGTCTTCCAGGTTGATCGCGCCAAAGGTGGGTTCCAACGCCGCCACCACATCGCAGAACCGGTCAGGGTCGGGCTGATCCACCTCGATGTCGAACACGTCGATCCCGGCGAATTTCTTGAACAGGACCGCCTTGCCCTCCATCACTGGCTTGCCGGCCAGCGCGCCGATGTTGCCGAGTCCCAACACGGCGGTTCCGTTAGAAATCACTGCGACAAGATTGCCGCGCGCGGTATATTCGCGGGCGCTGTCCGGATCCGCCTTGATCGCCTCGCACGCCGCCGCCACGCCCGGCGAATAGGCCAACGCCAGGTCGCGTTGCGTCGCCATGCGCTTGGTCGGCTCGATCGCCAGCTTTCCCGGCCGCGGCAGCCGATGATAATCCAGAGCGGCGCGGCGGAAATCCTTATCCATCGAAAGCTCCCGTGCATATCAGCATGTCTGGATCAGCTCACGCATGCAATATCAGCTTACGCATGCAATTTCCCGACCACATCGGCATTGGCCCGCACGACCGCGAGGCGGCGTACTTTATGCGAAGGCGTCAGCAGTCCGTTCTCGATCGTGAATGGCCCGACCAGCGCATGTCGCCGCAACCGTTCCGTCACCGATAGCCGCATGTTTACCCGGGAAACTGCCACCGCCACCGCCGGTTCATCGCATCCTTCAGCCGCAACAATAAGTGCGCTGAGGCCAGCTCGGCCGTCGCCGACAACCACGGCCTGTGCAATCTCCGGTTCAGTCGTCAGCATCCCTTCGATGCGCGCGGGAGATACGTTCTCTCCTCCGGACAACACGATGATATCCTTCTTGCGGTCGGTGATGCGTAAATACCCGTCCGGGTCGAGCTCGCCGATATCACCGGTACACAGCCATCGGTCCCGAATAGCAGTGGAGGTATCATTCGGTCGGCCCCAGTAGCCGGCCATCACCAGATCACCGCGGACCAGGATCTCGCCATCCTCGGCAATTCGGATCTCCACGCCATCCAGAGCGCGGCCGACCGTGTCGATCCGGATCGCATCCGGGGGATTGGCGCTGATGACGGGGCCCGCTTCGGTCTGCCCGTAGCCCTGCATCACCGGCACGCCGAGCGCCAGGAAGAATCGGCCCACATCCGGCTCCAACCGTGCGCCACCGGACATGACGCCGAGCAATCTGCCGCCGAACCGGGCGCGCACCTTGGCGCGGACTACCCGGTCAAGCAAACGGTCGAGCACACTTTCCGCGGCATTCAACCTGCGCCCATCGATCCGCTTCAATCCCATCGCCACCGCCCCTTGAAACAGGGCACGCCGCCATACCGCCTGACGGGCGACCTGACCCAGCACGCGCGCATGGATCACCTCCAGCACGCGGGGAACCGCGGTGAGGATCGTCGGACGGACCGCGAGCAGATCGGCCGCAAGATGTTCCACGCCGCGTGCATAGACGATCTCGCAGCCGATGCTGGGAAGGAAGAACAGGCCGACCGTATGCTCGTAACTGTGTGCGGTTGGCAGGTAGGACAGATACACCCCGTCGCGAAGCCCCAGCGGGCGCAGCAGCTCGAACGCACCGCGGCAGTTCGACAGGATGGAGCGATGCGTCAGCATGACCCCTTTCGGCGCGCCACCGGTGCCAGAAGTGTAAATCAGGCAGGCCAGTGCGTCCGGCGCGATCTGCCCGGCGTCCCGGGCGATATCGTCGGGCGAGGCGCTGTCACGCACAAGATCCGTCCATCGCAACAGACGCGGCCGACCTGAGGCGTCGGGCTTCATGTCCTCCATCACGACCAGCAGATCGAGGCTGTCGGTCTGGCTGGCTGCGCCCCACAGACGCTCCGCCAATAGCCGCGTGGACACGATCGCGGCGCGCGCGCCGGAATCTCGGATGACGTGCGTGTGATCCTCGACCGTGTTGGTGACGTAAGCCGGCACCGGTACCGCGCCGATCGCCATAAGGGCGGTTTCAGCAATCGGGTATTCGGGCCGGTTCTCGGATACTATGACGATCCGGTCCCCGAGCCGCAGGCCCGCAGCACGCAAATTGCGGGCGAGCGACGCGGCGGCGCGGGCAAACTCCGCCCAGGTGGTAGCGTGCCAGCAATTGTCACGGAATGTGCGCAGCATCGGTCTGTCAGGCCACCGCCCAGCCCGGTCGAACATCATGGCCGGAAGGTTGGGGCCGGCGGACCAGGTCTGTTGAACTCTCCGCACGTCGTCTCCCACGCACCCGGCCAGCCTGTTGATGCGTAACGCGGCCAGCTTACATGCGCATGACATAGCAGAAGCAGGATGTACCGGCGATGCCGTTCGCTACAGCAGAGGCTTCCACCGCCACAGCAGCGGAAAAGGGATTGCCGGCCTGGGACCTGTCAGACCTGTATCCGGGTCCGGAAAGCCGGGAAGTCACCAAGGACCTGGAGACCGCCGAGGCATCCGCCCAGCGGTTCGCCAGCACATTTGCCGGCAAACTCGCCGGACTGTCGGGGGTGGAGCTGGCGGGGGCAATCGCGGAGTACGAGCAGATCGAGCAGACGCTCGGGCGCCTGATGTCCTACGCCCAGTTGCTGTTTTCGGGCGATTCCACGGATTCCACCATTGGCCGGTTCTACCAGACGGTGAACGAGCGCGCGACCGCGATCAGCAGCCACCTGATCTTCTTCACGCTGGAGCTGAACAGGATGGACGACACCGCGCTGGAAGAAAGGTTGCGCGATCCGTCGCTGGCCCGCTGGCGCCCGTGGCTGCGCGATCTGCGCGTGTTCCGCCCGCATCAACTCTCAGATGAGCTGGAGCGGCTGCTGCACGAAAAAGAGGTGACCGGCCATTCAGCCTGGAACCGGCTGTTCGACGAAACAGTTGCCGGCCTGCGGATCCCGGTCGGCGGCGAAGCTCTCACGGTCAGTGCAGCGCTGAACAAGCTGTCGGATCGCGACCGCTCGGTGCGGGAGGCGGCGGGACGCGCCATCGGCGAGGTGTTCGGCCGGAATATCAAACTATTCGCGCTGATCACCAATACCTTGGCGAAGGACAAGGAGATTATCGACACGTGGCGCCGCTATCCGCGCCCGGAAAGCTCCCGCAACCGCGCCAACATGGTGGAAGACGAGGTGGTGGATGCGCTCGTCAGCGCGGTGCAGGCGGGCTATCCGCGGTTAGCGCACCGCTATTATCTGATGAAGGCGAAATGGCTTGGGCTGCCGAAGCTGATGCACTGGGACCGCAACGCGCCGCTGCCCGAGGATGACGACCAGCAGATCGATTGGGACGAAGCCCAGCGCCGCGTGCTGTCCGCGTATCGCGCCTTCAGTCCCGATCTGGCGGAGATCGGACAGCGCTTCTTCGACCGCCCCTGGATCGATGCGACGTTGCGACCCGGCAAAGCCGGCGGTGCGTTCGCGCATCCGACCGTTCCGTCAGTGCACCCCTATTTGCTGCTGAACTATCACGGCCGCACCCGCGACGTGATGACGCTTGCGCACGAGCTCGGCCACGGGGTGCATCAGGTGCTTGCGGGCCACGCGCAAGGCTATCTGTTGTCGGGGACTCCGCTGACCCTGGCCGAGACGGCAAGCGTGTTCGGGGAAATGCTGACGTTCCGTGCAATGCTGGACGCCGAACGTGATCCGCGTCGCCGCCGCACCATGCTGGCCGCGAAGGTGGAGGATATGCTGAACACGGTGGTTCGGCAGGTGGCGTTCTACCAGTTCGAGAAGCTGTTGCACGACGAGCGTCGTTCTGGCGAGCTGCTGCCGGAGCGGATCGGCCAACTCTGGCATCGCGTGCAGATCGAAAGCCTGGGGCCCGCGTTCGAGTTTACCCCCGAGTATGATGTGTTCTGGTCGTATGTGCCGCATTTCATCCACACGCCGTTTTATGTGTATGCTTACGCGTTCGGTGATTGTCTGGTGAATGCGCTCTACGCGGTGTTCCAGTCCGGCCATCCTGGATTCCAGGCGAAATATCTCGATCTGCTGCGGGCCGGCGGCAGCAAGCGCCACAAGGAGTTGCTGGCGCCATTTGGACTTGACGCATCGGATGCGAAATTCTGGGCCAGGGGACTTGATGTGATTGCAGGATTTATCGACGAGCTGGAAGCGGTTGCATAATGGCGCGCGACGAAGGCGATGCATCGCTGATCGGCGAGTTGCGCCGGATGGCACGCACTTCCGGGGCCGTGGGAGGCATCGCCGCACGCGTGGCCGGTGCACGCGTGTTCGGGCTGAAGACCGACCGGGCCGCACATGCAGAGGATCTGCGGGCGATTTTGGGTGGGCTGAAGGGTCCGCTGATGAAGGTGGCGCAATTCCTGTCCACCGTGCCCGATGCGCTGCCGGCTGAGTATGCGGCGGAACTGGCAGAATTGCAGGCCAACGCACCGCCGATGGGTTGGAACTTCGTGCGTCGCCGCATGGCGAGCGAGTTGGGAACCGGCTGGGAACGCAAGTTTGCGCGGTTCGGGCGCGAAGCGTCGGCGGCGGCCAGCCTGGGCCAGGTGCATCGCGCGACGCTGCCGGATGGCACTGACGTTGCCTGCAAGCTGCAGTACCCCGACATGGCGAGCACCGTGGAGGCCGACCTGCGGCAATTGCGTCTGGCCATGGCGATCTACCACCGCATGGACAACGCGATCGACCATGAGGAGATATACAAGGAACTGACCCAGCGATTGCGAGAGGAGCTGGATTATCAGCGCGAGGCAGCGCAGATGCGGCTGTACGGCACCATGCTGGCGGACGTGCCTGCGGTGCACGTGCCGGTGCCGGCCCCGGGATATTGCACCAGGCGGCTGTTGACCATGACATGGCTCGACGGCCGGCCGCTGATGGCGCGGCTGCAGGAAGACCCACCGCTGGAAGAGCGCAACCGGATAGCGGAGGCGCTGTTTCACGCCTGGTACGTGCCGTTTTATCGCTACGGCGTGATCCACGGCGATCCGCATCTGGGAAACTACCAGGTACGGCCGGACGGGTCCGTGAACCTGCTGGATTTTGGCGCCATCCGCGTGTTCGCGCCGAAATTCGTGCGCGGCGTGATTGATCTGTACGAGGCGGTACGCGACGGCGACGATGCGAAGGCGCACCAGGCATATGAGACGTGGGGCTTCGTGAGCCTCACTCGGGAAAAGACTGACGTTCTGAACATGTGGGCGCGGTTCCTGTACGAGCCGCTGATGGAGGACCGGGCGCGGCGAATCCAGGAGACCAACGACCCGCAATATGGGCGTGACGTGGCAGAGCGCGTGCATGCCGGGTTGAAGCGCACCGGCGGTGTGCGGCCGCCGCGGGAGTTCGTGCTGATGGACCGTGCGGCGATCGGGCTAGGCGGCGTGTTCCTCCGGCTGGGTGCGGAGCTGAACTGGAGTCGGCTGTTTCGGAAGCTGATCGAAGGATTCGACGAACACGCGCTAGCGGAACGACAGGCAACCGTCTTGCGTGATGCGGGAGTACCGCCGGCAAGTTGAACTCCTCACCTCACTCAGCCGCGACGGCGACAGGTTGCAAGTGTCGGGTCCGCAGTTCTTCCAGCAGGCTCTCTCGCCGGACCATCGCCTTCGCGCGGTTCGCTTCCTTTACCGGGCCGAAGCCACGGATCAGATCGGGGATTTCCGCGAGTGCCACGGCTATGTCCAGATTATCGGAGCGCATACCCGCGGTGATCTGCCGCAGATCCGCCTCGTACTGCCCAACCAGCGCGCGTTCCTGTCGCCGTTCCGCCTGTTGCCCGAACAAGTCCAGCGCGGTTCCGCGCACCCGCTTGCCATGCCGCAGCAGACGAAACAGCGGCAGGGCCGCCCAACCAGGGATGGCCATCTTGCGCCGCCGGCCGGTCGCCGGATCCGTGCGTGTAATGAGCGGCGGCGCCATGTGAAAGACCGGCCGCTTGCCGTACGAAGCCGCAATGTGCATTCGCGCGACCTCGTACTCATCTTTATACGCCATAACGCGAAACAGCCCTTCCGCCGCGGCCCGCGACAATCGCCCGGGTGAGCCCAACAGCTCGGTTTCCCTTGCGACGACCGGCGCCAGCGCCGTTCGGTAGCGGGTCGCGTAGGCAGCGTCCTGGTACTCGATCAGGCGAGCCGCGCGATCCTCGATCAGCGCGCCCAGATCCGAAGGCGCGTGTTCCAGCGTCTGCACCAGCACCTCATCG
>DATDIC010000233.1:0-13177 GCA_036521275.1 Acetobacteraceae bacterium | reverse complement strand
TGCCTTTGCAATCCATCCGTTTGGGTTGGGTGCCAACGCGTCTGTCACCAACAGCACCTGTAGGCACCCACCCCGCACCCAACCCAAGTAGCGGGTTCCAAGGGCATTGCCCTTGGCGGGGGGCGGGGCAGCGCCCCGCGCTTACCCCACACCCAGCCCTTGACGCCGCCACAAGCTAAGCGAACGCTGTCACCATGAACGACGCTCCCCCCACTGACGCACTCGCGCTCCATTACCAGCTCCTGACGCTGGACACGCATATCGATATTCCCTGGCCGACCGGCCCCGATCCGTTCGCCGAAACCGCCCGCAAGGTCGATTTCGTCAAGATGCGGCGGGGCGGCCTGTCGGCCGGCTGCTTCGCCGCCTATGTGCCGCAGGCCGCCCGCACGCCGGAAAACGAGGCGGCGGCGTTCCAGCGCGCCATCGGCATGCTGGAAGCGATCCGCGCCATGGGGCGCGAGGAAGCCGGCATCACCACGCGCCTCACCGTTTCGGTGGCCGAGATCGAGGCGGCCCGCCAGGATGGCGTCCTCGCGGTGATCCCGGTGGTGGAGAACGGGTTTGCCATCGGTCGCGACGTGTCGCGCCTGCGCGCGATGCGCGCGCTTGGCGCCCGCTATCTCACGCTCACTCATAACGGACATAACGCGCTGGCGGATTCCACCAACCCGCGCAGCGATCTCGGCGACGCGCCCGCGGAGCACGACGGCCTGAGCCCGCTCGGGCGCACCGCGATTGCGGAGCTGAACCGTCTCGGCATGCTGGCCGATGTCTCGCACGCGTCGCGCGCGGCCATGCTGCAGGCGGCCGAATGCTCGCGCTCGCCGATCGTCGCCACGCATTCCTGCATGCACGCGCTCTGTCAGCATCCGCGCAACCTGGACGACGAGCAACTCGATGTGCTGCGGGATGTCGGCGGCGTGGTGCAGGTAACGGCGGTGTCCGCCTTCCTGAAGCCGAACGCCAAACCCGACCAAACCACGGTTGCTGACTTCGCCGACCACGTCGCCCACGCGGTGCGGCGCATCGGCATCGAGCATGTTGGGATTTCGTCCGATTTCGACGGCGGCGGCGGATTTGCCGGCTGGAACGATGCCGCGGAATCGCCCAACCTTACTGTGGAGCTGACGCGCCGCGGCTTCGGCCGCGCAGAACTGGCGCTGCTATGGGGCGGCAACTTCCTGCGCGTCCTGCGCCAGGCGGAGGCGCTTGCCGAATGAAACGAACCGTGCGCCTGCCGGACGGCACGGAGGTTCCGGCGCTCGGCCAGGGGACCTGGCACATGGGCGAGAGCGGCCGCGCGGCCGCGGCGGAGATTGCCGCCGTGCGGCTCGGCGTCGAGCTGGGTATGACGCTGATCGACACCGCGGAGATGTACGGCAATGGCGGCGCCGAGGAAATCGTTGCCAAGGCGGTTGCCGGCCAGCGCGACAAGGTGTTCATCGTCAGCAAGGTGTATCCGCACAACGCGTCGCGCACCGGCGTGCCGGCGGCCTGCGAGCGCAGCCTGAAACGGCTCGGCACCGATCGGATCGATCTTTACCTGCTGCACTGGGCCGGCAGCCACCCGATTGCCGAAACGGTGGACGCATTCGAGAAGCTGCGCGGGTCAGGCAAGATCCGCTACTGGGGCGTGTCGAATTTCGACCTCGATGAGATGCAGGAGGTCGCCGCGCTTCCTGCCGGTGCGGCCTGCGCGACCGACCAGGTGCTGTACAATCTGGACCAGCGCGGCATCGAATTCGATCTGCTGCCGTGGTGCGCACAGGCCAGCATTCCGGCGATGGCCTATTCGCCGGTTGGCCAGGGCGGCCGATTGCTGCGGTCGCCGGCGCTGGCGGCGGTCGCGCGGCGGCACAACGCGACCCCGGCACAGATTGCCATCGCCTGGACGCTGCGCAGCGGCAACGTGATCTCGATCCCGAAGGCAAGCACTGACCGCCACGTCCGCGAAAACGCCGCGGCCGGCGATTTAGTCTTGAATGAAACAGACCTGGCGGAAATCGATGCTGCCCACCCCGCCCCGACAGGCAAGCAGCGGCTTGGTATCCTCTAATCCCAGCGAATCCCCATCATTCCCCGGCCCCCCGCCATTCTCCGGCCCCCTCGTCATTCCCGCGAACGCGGGAATCCAGCGCCCGCCCATGCCAACCGCGACCTCGGCATGGATGCTCGCTTTCCGCCGGCATGCCGTTTCTTTCGCGGACACGACGGATCTAGCGTCGTCCCCGCGCGGGTTGGCATAAAGCGTCAGGAGGGCCGGAGAACCCCCCGCCCCTCCTGAAACCATCGGCCGCCCTGTCAGCTTTGCGTGCTGCTGGTGGTCGGCTTGGCCTTATGCGTCTTGTGCGCGGCAACGTGGTGCGTGGTCTTCTTGTGGTGCGTCGTCGTCGCCGTGCTGGTGCCCGAAGGCGTTGTAACGACCGGCCCGGGGGCAGTGCTGCCGGCGGGCGCCGTCGTGTCCGTGGATGCGGCCATGGCGCCGGCAGGCAGCGCGAGAACAGCCGCGGCGAGAGCAAGCGTGCGGAGAGTGATCACTGGTGAACTCCAGAGCAGAGAAGTTGCATGCGGGAGAATTAGGCAAGCGAGGCGCCGGTTTGCGCCTCCGCCTGCTTATGCCGGGCGCCGAAAGAGTCGGGCAAGTGGGTTTCGTGGCAAAACTACGATCAGGCCACAGTATTTCATAAAAGACACAGTTCGCGCAGCTCCCGCCGCAGCCGCGGCGGAAGCTCGGTCTCGCCGAGAGCGGCCGGGCCATCGATCAGGTCGGGCGGCGCGGCCTCCACGGACAAATAGCGCCAGCCCTGGAACGGCTTGGTCGGACGCGCGGCGACCGGCACCAGCGCGCGGTGAAGTACCAGGCCGGTGCACGGCGTGCCATCGCTCCACTGATCATCGGTAATGGACAGAATACGCTGGCGGACCAGCATGAACCCGCTGACCACCCAATACATCGACCCGCCATCCGTCACCTCATCGGCGCGCCGCGGGCAGTTGCGGGTGCGATGACGCAACGGCGGGTCGCGCTGGGTGCGCTCCTCCTGAAGCACCCGCAAATGCTCCAGGTCGCGCACCCCGACGGCAAGCTTGGTCAGATGCAGCATGGCGGGAGACTCGGCGACACGCGCCAGTGTGCCGGGCGTCGCCGGGGAGGACAAGGCACGAGAAGTCTTGCCGTCCGCCCACGCTCCCCTTAACAGTCGGTAAGTCCATCAGGAGGCACTTGCATGACACGGTCGTTTCGCCCTGCCGTTGTGGCCGCGTTGCTGGTCGCCACGCTCGCCGGTACGGCGCTCGCACAGGTTCCCTCGTCGGGTTCACCCACGCTGGATACCATCAAGAGCAGGGGGCAGCTTGCCTGCGGGGTCAGCGGCGACGTGCCCGGGTTTTCCCTGCCCGACAGTCAGGGCGTGATGCGCGGCCTGGACGCCGATGGCTGCCGCGCCATCGCCGCCGCCGTGCTGGGGGATGCGAACAAGGTCAAATACGTGCCGTTGACCACCCAGAACCGCTTCACCGCGCTGCAATCGGGCGGCGTGGACGTGCTGATCCGTGAAACCACCTGGACCTTGGGCCGCGAAGCGAGCCTCGGGCTGGAGTTCACCGGCATCAACTTCTATGACGGCACCGGCTTCCTGGTGAAGAAATCCGCCAGCGTCACCTCGGCGAAGCAGCTCGATGGCGCCACCATCTGCGTGCAGCCCGGCACCAGCACGGAACTGGCCATCGCCGACTATTTCCGTGCCAACAACATGAAATTCACCCCGATCGAGATCGCCGATCTGCAGCAGATCCAGCAGGCCTTCCTGTCCGGCCGCTGCGATGTGTATTCCACCGACAGCTCGGCGTTGGCCACCTTCCGCTACACCCGCGGTTCCCAGGCCGGCGATTTCGTTTTACTTCCGGAGCTTATCAGCAAGGAGCCGCTCGGCCCGTCGGTGCGCAAGGGCGACGATAAATGGTTCGACATCGTCCGCTGGGTCGGCTTCGCCCAGCTCGATGCCGAGGACCACGGCGTCTCCAGCAAGAACGTGGACGACATGCTGAAATCCGACATTCCCGACATCCGCCGCCTGCTCGGCGTTGACGGCGATCTCGGCAAGGAGCTCGGTCTCGACAACAAATGGGCCTACAACGCGATCAAGCAGGTTGGCAATTTCGCCGAAACCTGGGACCGCGACATGACCCCGATGGGCGTTCCTCGCGGCGTCAACAAATTATGGAAGGATGGCGGCCTGATGTATTCGCCGCCGCTGCGCTGACGCCGCGTCCCATGCCATCTGGCGGGCGCTGATCCGGTGCCGGACATCGTCGCGGATCCCAGGCTGACCAACGCCCGCCAGGCTCCGCGACGGCCGGTCCGTTTCGGCTGGTCGGACCCGCGGCTGCGCAGCCTGGTCTGGCAGGTCGTCATCATCGGCATCGTCGTCGCGGTGGTGTGGTTCCTGGTCCGCAACACCAACCGCAACCTGGCGGCACGCCACATCGCGACCGGCTTCGGCTTCCTGTTCCAGCCGGCCTCGATCCCGATCGGGGAGACGCCGATCGCCTACACCGCGTCGGTTTCCACCTACGGCCGCGCGATCCTCATCGGCATCCTCAACACGCTGAAGGTCGCGGTGCTGGGCATCGTGCTGGCGACCATCCTCGGCACCGCGGTGGGCATCGGGCGGCTGTCGCCGAACTGGCTGCTGGCCCGCATCACCGCAGCCTATGTGGAGTTCGTCCGCGACATTCCGTTGCTGCTGCAACTGTTCTTCTGGTACGGGCTGTTGCAGGCGCTGCCGGCGCCGCGGCAGGCGTTCCACCCGCTGGCCGGCCTGTTCCTGTCGAACCGCGGCATCAAGCTGCCGGCGCTGGACTGGATGCCGGCCCACAGCTTCGCGGTGCTGGCGCTTCTCGTCGGCCTGATCTGCCTCTACGCGTGGTCGCACTTCGCCGACCGGCGGCAGGCAGCGACGGGACGCCGGCCACCGACCTGGCCCGCCGCCATCCTGTGCATCATCGTGCTGCCGGTCGGCGTCTGGGCGGCATCCGGCGCACCGTTCCACCTGGACCTGCCGGCGCTGCACGGGTTCAATTTCCAGGGCGGAACCACCGTCACGCCCGAATACGGCGCGCTGCTGATCGGGCTCGTGGTCTACACCGCGACCTATATCGCCGAGATCGTCCGCTCCGGCATCCTCGCCGTTCCGCCGGGACAATGGGAAGCCGCCGGCGCGCTCGGCCTGCATCGCGGGCTGGTGCTGCGGCAGATCGTACTGCCGCAGGCCCTGCGCGTGATCATCCCGCCAATGGCGAGCCAATACCTGAACCTCATCAAGAACAGCTCGCTCGCCGTTGCCATCGGCTACCAGGACATCGTTTCCATCGCCGACACCACGCTGAACCAGACCGGCCAGGCGATCGAGGGCATCGCCATCATCATGGGCGTGTATCTCTGCTTCAGCCTGTCGATCAGCGCCTTCATGAACTGGTACAACGCCCACCTGATGCTGCGGACCCGCTGAGCCATGCGCGCGGTCGCCTGGGCACGGGCCAACCTGTTCAGCTCCTGGTGGTCCACCGCGGTCACGCTGGTGCTGCTCTATGTCATCCTGCGCGGCGGCTGGGCCTTCATCGACTGGGCCTTCGTCCACGCGGTCTGGACCGTGCCGCCGGGCCCGAACGGACCCAACACGCAGGTCTGCTACGCCGCCAAGGGCATCGGCGCCTGCTGGGCGGTGGTGAAGGAGAAATACCGGTTCATCCTGTTCGCCTTCTATCCCTACGCCCAGCAATGGCGTCCGGCGATTTGCATCGCCTTGTTCATCCTGCTCTACGCGATGTCCGCCATGCGCCGGTTCTGGCGCAAGGAACTGGTGCTGCTGTGGATCATCACGCTGGCGATAATCGGCATGCTGATGTGGGGCGGCCTGTTCGGGCTTCCCTACGTGCCGCAATACCAATGGGGCGGACTGCCGCTGACGCTGATCCTTGCCACGCTCGGGCTGGCCGCCGCGTTCCCGCTGGCGATCCTGGTGGCACTCGGCCGCCGGTCCACCGGGCTGCCGGCGGTGCGTCTGCTCTGCGTGGTGTATGTGGAGCTGATCCGCGGCGTGCCCCTGATCAGCCTGCTGTTCATGGCCACCACGATGTTCCCGCTGTTCATGCCGAACGGCGTCGATATCGACAAGGTGCTGTCGGCGCAGGTGGCGATCATCCTGTTCGCCGCGGCCTACCTGGCCGAGGTGGTGCGCGCCGGCCTGCAGGCGCTGCCGCGCGGACAGGCCGAGGCCGCCGACGCCCTGGGACTGAGCTACTGGCGCAAGACCGGGCTGGTCATCCTGCCGCAGGCGCTGCGGCTGGTCATCCCGCCCCTGGTCAATACCTTCATCGGTTTCTTCAAGGATACCTCGCTGGTGCTGATCGTCGGCATCTTCGACCTGCTGAAGGCCGGCACGACGGCGGTGGCCGATCCGCCCTGGCAGGGCTTCGGCAACGAGATCTACGTCCTGCTCGCGGTCATCTATTTCGCTTTCTGCTTCGCCATGTCGAAATACAGCCGCGGATTGGAACGCGAGCTTGACCGCGCTCGCCGGCGCTGAGAGGAATCGGGGATGAGCACCACGCTGAGACAGCCGGGATCGGCCCCGGATCGCACCCAGAGCACGCCGATCATCGTGCTGGACAAGGTGAACAAGTGGTTCGGCCAGTTGCACGTGCTGCGGGACGTGTCGCTGACTGTCGCCGAGAAGGAGCGCGTGGTGGTCTGCGGCCCATCAGGCTCTGGCAAATCGACCATGATCCGCTGCATCAACCGGCTGGAATCGCATCAGGAAGGCCGGATCGAGGTGGACGGCACCGAACTGACCGACGATACCCGCGCACTGGACCAGATCCGGCGCGAGGTCGGCATGGTGTTCCAGTCCTTCAACCTGTTCCCCCACCTGACCATCCTGGAGAACTGCACGCTGGCGCCGATCTGGGTGCGCAAGACCCCGAAGGCCGAGGCCGAGGAACAGGCCATGGGCATTCTCCGCCGCGTGCGCATCCCCGAGCAGGCCAAGAAATACCCCGGCCAGCTTTCCGGGGGGCAGCAGCAGCGCGTCGCGATCGCCCGCGCCTTGTGCATGCGGCCGAAGATCATGCTGTTCGACGAGCCGACCTCCGCGCTGGACCCGGAGATGATCAAGGAAGTGCTCGACGTGATGATCGAGCTGGCGGAGTCGGGCATGACCATGGTGTGCGTGACGCACGAGATGGGGTTCGCCCGGCAGGTCGCCGACCGGGTGGTGTTCATGGATCGCGGCGAGATCGTGGAAAGCGGCACGCCGGTTTCCATGTTCGAAAACCCGCAGACGGATCGGCTGAAACTGTTTCTGTCGCAAATTCTACGCGGGCATTAATACCAGACTGCCCTGAAGGCAGCCCCACCCCCGTTTTCCCGCTCCCCGTCATTCCCGCGAATGACGAACGTGGGCCACCCTCAATGCCGTTTGGTATGAAACCAATCCGTATGGGACAAACACGAATCCGTCATGCCCGCGAAAGCGGGCATCCACGCGAGAACGCACGAAACCCCCAGAGTTGGCCCGGATTCCCGCTTTCGCGACTAGGGCCTATGCACATGCAATGCGGGAAAGTGGAACGACGGCGATGGTCCGCGTGAGGCCGAGCCCGGATGCTCCTGCCGTCACACGAAACTATTCGCTGTCCGGTCCGCCCGGGACCCCCCAAGCTATCGAATTGCGGTCAAGAACGAGCACGGCGTCGCCAGCGGGTTTCTCCACCAAAGCGTCCGGGCGGGCAGTCGCCTGGAGGTCAGCGCTCCGCGCGGCTCGTTCATGCTGGCGGACGGTGCAACTCCCGTCGTCCTCATCAGCGCCGGTGTCGACGTCACGCCCATGCTGGCGATGTTGCATGGTGCGGTGGCTGCAAATGCCGTGGCGTCTCGGCCGATCTGGTGGCTGCATTCGGCCCGCGATCGGGCACACCATTCCTTTGCCAAGGAAACGGACGACCTGCTGGTTGCGCTCCGCGCGTCCCATCGCTGCGTGATCTACAGTCGACATGCACCGGGAGACATGCTCGGCCGGGACTTCGATCGACCTGGCCATCTCTCGCTCGAGCTGCTCCAGGAGCTGGGGATTCCGCAGGACGCCGATTTCTACCTGTGTGGTCCGCCCCGCTTTCTCGAAGATTTCCAGACAGGGTTGGCGGCGTGGGGCGTTCCCTGGCCCAGGGTCCACGTCGAAGTGTTCGGGCCGGCGTCGGCTCTTACGCCGGGCATCTCCGGTGTCGCCGCAGCCTTGCCTCATCGTCCTGACGGTCCTGCGGGCGGCGGACCCATGGTGACCTTCTTGCGAAGCGGTCTCGCGGTGCCATGCGACGCCCGCTTCGGCAGCCTGCTCGAATTGGCGGAAGCTTGCGCCGTTCCCGTGCGTTGGTCGTGCCGATCAGGGGTATGCCACAACTGCGAGAGTGGCTTGATCGAAGGCGAACTCGCTTACGCGCCGGAGCCGTTGGACCCGCCAGCCGATGGAAATGCGCTCATTTGCTGCGCCACGCCAAAGACCGCCGTCGAGCTCGATCTCTGAATGCCGGATCGCATGGTGCGGCGGCCCAGGTTCGTCATTCGCGCGAAAAGCGGAATTTGGGTGAACCCTTGGAATTTCGTGGGCTTTCGGCTGGATGCCCGCCTTCGCGGGCATGACGGATGGGGAGGGGCATGACGGATGGGGAGGGGCATGGCGGATGTGGTGGGACATGACGGTCGTAAAGAGCCCACGAAATCCGGAGGCCTGCCTGGATTCCCGCTTTCGCGGGAATGACAGAGGTGGATTATCCTCGACAAACATGGGTTATCGTCCCGATCAGGCTTCCTCATCCAGCACGCCGCGCATCTCCTCCACCTCCTCGGCCAGTCCTTTCACGATCGAGGCGAGCGAGTCTCCGGTGAGATCGGCGATCGCCAGCCGTGCCCACAGGACCAGCCCGCCCTCGTCGTCCGCCGCAACCTGGAACGGCATGATCGACGAGTCGAACAGGTTGTTGCGCAGCAGGTACATGACGGTGCCGTATTCGGGGTTGCGCGGCAGCGGCGCGATCGGCGCGACGACCAGGACGGTCTCGTCGTCGCCGCCATAGAGCATCACGTCGGTGTCGTCCCCGACGGTGACCTGGTAGCCGCCGTCATCGTCGGGCGGCAGCGTCTCCAGCCCCAACGCGGCGGCGAAGTCCCCGATAAGAGCCTTGGTCTTCTCGAGCCCTGGCATGGCAGCCTCCGGATGGATGCGCGGCGATCAGCTCACCGGCATCAGGTAATTGGTCAGCTCGGCGGCGAATTCGGCATCGCGCGGGCGCTTGCGGATGCCGGTGCGGGTCGAGAAATGATCGACCCCGATGCTCAATGCCTCGTTCACGTCCTGCGGCGTTGCCGCGGTGCGCAGCATGTTGTCCATCTGTCGCAGCACGGCGGCGCCCGCTGTCTTGGCCTTTTCCTTGACCAGCTTGGGATACACGACTTCCCGCAGGACGAACTGGGCGCGGGACTTGGAATCCAGCGCGCTGGCCACGGCGACGCCGGCCTTCAGCACGTCCAGCCCCTGGTTGCCGGACGCTTTGGCCAGCGTCATCAGCGGATCCAGATTGCCGCTGCGGTTCAGCTCCCGCGCGATGAAGCCCAGCCGATCGACATCGCCGCCGGCAAGCTGGTTGAGCGCGTCCAGCGCGGTGCGCACCTTGCCGCCTTGGAGGTCGCCGGCCTTGGCGCCCTGGGCGGTGGTTTCAAGCGTTTTCACTGCGTCCGTTACGGCGTCGCGAAATTCCAGCTCTTGCTTGGCGCCGGGGAAATCGTCCTGCGCCATGGCGGCCAGGTCCGCGCGGCTGACGCAGTTCAGCATCTGCTTCACGGAATCGAACTTGGTGGTCTTCGGCTCGTCGCGTTTGTCCAGATACGCCTTGGTGGCTTTTTCGGTGATGTTCTGCAGCGCCAGCTTGTCTTCCACCTTCATGTTCATGTTCAGCGTGCCGCCGCCGAAGGTGGAGAAGTCCTTTTCCTTCCCCTTTTTGTCGGGAAATTTCAGCGGCACCTTCACGACGTCCTCCGGCCGGTCGGCCAGGCCACGTTTCTTCGCGTATTCCGCGGCCGAGTTGGGGGCCTTGGAAAACCGATCGTTCATCCCTTTGAATTCGGGGGTGGCGTTGCCTTCCAGCACCTCGTCGTCGTCGCCCTCGAACACGAAGGCCATCTTGCCGCCGTCGGGCATCGGGTCGAGCGAGCGTTTCGCCCCCACCAGATCGGTGGTCGGCGCGTTGTTCATCACGCCCCCATCCTCGAATCGGGCGGTGATGCCCGACGAGAGCCGGATGTTCACCGGCTGGAACACCGGCGGCAGCGCCGCCGAGGCATGCACCGCGGTGGCAATGTCCAGGTCGGGTTCGGTGTCGGCGTTGAAGATGGCGAGCTGCGGCTTGCCCTTTTTTTCCATCTTGCCCGGCGTGGCGCTGTCGTCCGACATGAAGGTACCGGCGACATTGAGCTCCTTGATGTCGGGGATGACCTTCGACAGGCTCCGCAGTTCACCGAAGGTAACGCCGCCGCCGCGGCCGATCTTGCCATCGATCTGCTGCAGCATTGCCAGCACTTGCGGGTCGGGCGTGCCGGTGGACAGGAATTTCTTGATCTGCTTCTGCACCGATTCGCCGATCGTCTGGCGCATCAGATTCTCAAGCCCCTCCCCGCTCAGCCGGTTTCCGGCGATGCCCTTCAGTATCAATCCGGCGGTGCCGCGGCCCTGCGAAATGACCTCTCCGGTGCGCGGATCGTTGCTGACCCGCGTGAAATCCTCGGGGGTGATGCCGGCCGCCACCAAGGCCGCGGTCATTGATCCGACCGAGGCGCCGTTCAGGACCTTGGCTTCCCGGAGCGCGCCCGAATCACGCAAGGCCTTTACCGCGCCGGGCAGTGCGGAACCCTTGCCGCCGCCACCGGAGAAGGTGATCTCCTGCATCGGCGGCGGGGGATAGGTCATCGCCACGCGGCCATCCGTACCGATGGCGATATCGAGCTCGCGGCCGTTGGCGCCCTTGATCTTGGTCTTCGGCCCGGTGGGGATGCCGGACTGCACCTGCCCGACACTGCGTTGCGAGCCGAGCTTGATGCCCGATTTCGACTGCATCGCCTGGCGGGCGGATTTATCCAGCCCGGAGTCCTTGGTGGTCACCGCGAAGCGAACCTGCTTGCCGGTGCCGTTGGTGCCTTTCGATGTGCCGGATGTCGGGGGGGCGGTGTAGCCGAGGACCCGTTCCACCCACTCGCGCTGTGTCTGAGTGCTGGTATGACTCATGTCATTTTGTCCCGACAAACTGGCGATTCACGCCAGAGCATGATCGCTTCGCGCGGAAGCAATCGCGTTCCTCCTATGGCGGAAATATCCTTAACTAACAATGACAACTTTCGCGGGATTCGTAGCAAACCGCGGGCGAAGAGGCTCAGGTCCGTGATGCCCGTGAAGGCGGGCATCCAGGGGAAGAGCGCGGAAGTTCGGGGGTTGGTGGATTCCCGCTTTCGCGGGAATGACGAAGAGCGCGCGGGAACGACGAAGAGCGCGCGGGAGTGACGGGAGAAGGCGGGGATGACGGATCGGGGGAATGGCGGGCGTGGGTGGCTGTCAATGCGGTCTGGTATCAGACGGAGTCGATCGCGCGCGGGGACATGGTGATTCGCCGGCCGGCGCCGTTGGGCACCGCAGCCTTGGCGTGAGCGGCGACGACCACCGCGAGCGAATCGCGCAGGTCAGGCGGAAACGGCGCCACGCGGCGCGTGACCATGTCGATGTTGAGGCACATCAGCTCGTGCGCCGCCACGCGCTCCGGCGCGCCGAGCCGGAACATCTCGTGGAATATGTGCAGCCGCTTCGCATCCACCCCGAGCAGCCGGGTGGTGACCTCCAGCCGCTCGTTTTCCATCACCTCGCGCTCATACAGCGTGTGGGTTTCCACCACGAAGGACGAGCAGCCCGTCTGGTCCCGGTATGCCGACCCGATTCCCAGCGCCGCGAACGCCACGTCGGTCGCGTGGTCGAACACGACGATATAGTAGGCCAGGTTCATGTGCCCGTTGGCGTCGACCCATTCCGGACGGACGCTCGCCTGATGCCGTGGCAACTGCATGCGGCGGGAGCTTGTTGACCGGCCTGCCACACGTCAAGTTGGCTCGATGCCTTCTTCGTCGCCTGACTACGCGGACGGGCTGCCGCCGCCCGAGCGCCGCCGCGCCTTGGCCACCATGGCGATCGCCGTCAGCATGTCGGTGCTGGACTCGGCGATCGCCAACATCGCGCTGCCCACCATCGCGCACGAGCTGCACGCCACGCCGGCTGGTTCCATCTGGGTGGTGAACGCGTATCAGCTCGCGGTGACGGTATCGCTGCTGCCGCTGGCTTCGCTGGGCGACATACTGGGTTATCGCCGGGTCTATTGGGCCGGGTTGGCGGTGTTCACCGCCGCCTCGCTTGGCTGCGCCATGTCGCATTCGCTGCCCATGCTGGTGATCGCCCGGGTGATCCAGGGGCTTGGGGGCGCCGGCATCATGAGCGTCAACACGGCGCTGATCCGCTTCATCTTCCCGCGCGCGATGCTGGGGCGCGCGGTGGGATACAATGCGTTCATCGTCGCCACGTCCTCGGCGACGGGTCCGACCGTTGCCGCCGCGATCCTTTCGGTGGCGAGCTGGCATTGGCTGTTCGCGGTGAATGTGCCGCTCGGCATCATCGCGCTGTGGTTCGCCGCCCGCGCCTTGCCGGCCACGCCCCGCTCCGGCCACCGGTTCGACGGGCTGGGCGCGGTGCTGAATGCCATCACCCTGGGGCTGCTGATGATTGCGGTGGACGAGCTGGGCCGCGGCCAGGCGCTGCTGTGGTCGGGCGCGGAGCTGGCGCTGGCGGCGCTGATCGGCGCGGCGTTCATCAACCGGGAGCGGGCGATGACGGCGCCGATGCTGCCGGTGGATCTGTTCCGCCGGCCGGTGTTCGCGCTGTCGGTGGCGACGTCGATCTGTTCGTTCACGGCGCAGACGCTGGCCTATGTGTCGCTGCCGTTCCTGTTCGAGGATGTGGGGCACCGTTCGCAGATCATGACCGGACTGCTGATCACGCCGTGGCCGGCGATTGTCGTGTTCGTGGCACCGGTG
>DATDIC010000232.1:0-4000 GCA_036521275.1 Acetobacteraceae bacterium | reverse complement strand
CGACGACTACTGGGTCACCTGGCTACCAAATTGTCTGACCAGAAGAAAGGAATCACCATGAGTAACGCCGTAGTCGAATGAAGGCTGAAGTTGTGGCCGAACGACGAAACCGGCGTCGAGGCAGCGCTCCTCTACGCCAGGGGTCGGACCCTCAGGGAGGTGTTGGCGCGGTTTCCCGACGAGGTGCGTGAGTGGCATGACCAGCGGCGGCGCGTGATCTATGCGCACTACGCGCTGGTCCAGGAGCTGGTGGGTGAGCCGGACTTGAACCCCGACAACCGGGCCGACATGGATGTCATCAAGGCAATCCTTCGTGACAAGGGTCGGCAGGAGGGCATCGTCTGGGTGCGATGCCGCACCGGAAAGCACCTGGGTTGGTTCAGCAACGAGTGGCCGCCGCTGAGCTGGTGTGAGAAGCAGATCCCGCCGCTGACGCAGCGATGCGGAGCGTCCGGCCAGAGGGCGCAGCGGCTGCCATTTAGACGACAAGACATTCCGGCATCACTTCGCGCCAGCGCTAACCAGAATCGGCCGCGACGGTGACAGACCGCGCGCCTTAGGCCTTTTCCAAGGTGAACGATATCGGGTTGGTCGGACCTGGGACCCCAAGAGGACATCCGATGTTGTCGTAGCCAGTCGACTTGCCTCTGAGGCTGGTCGGGTCGAACGTAAGCGTCATGTCTCCGTCGTGTCTCGATCCGTCTTTGCACCGGACCGAGTTCGGCACGTTCTGCTGTATCAGGGTCCATTGACTGTGGATGAGGTGGAAATCGCCCTGCCAACCATCGTCGGCGCTCACATGGAGGCAGCCCTGTCCACATGGTGTGAGGGTCCACTGATAGGTATCGTCAACGTATCCGTCCCGGTGGTCGAACACGACGTTGTATGTTCCACTTGGGTCGGTGGCGTTCGCGGTCGCGGTTCCCACAGCGGCGAACATTGCCATCGCAAAAACTGCCGCCGTACCGAATCTTTTCATTAGCTTCTCCTCTCCTGAGCCGGATTTATTTGGCGAATGCGTCATTATGCACTTCAACGAACTGCGTCGCGTGAGTGTTGGCCTACTCGCACCTCGGCACGCCAAGCGAACGCGTGGGTAAGCCGCCGCCATCACGAGCGAACCCGTGCCGCCGGCAGGGTTCGCGTGGCACTACTCGTCTGTGGCTACCCCCTTATGGTGCGGTTGCTCCCGGGCCACCCGTAGACCGACCGAGGCAAAGCGCTTAGGGTCCGCCTCCGGTTATTCGGGGGGCGGCGCAGGCGGTATCACGATTATCGTCGCCCCCGGGATCCCCGCTAGGGTCGCCGCGAGGTTGGCCGCTACGTCCGCCGGCATGCCCGCCGCTGAGATCGCGACCGGGACCGCCGAGGCGAACGCCGCTTTGGGCGCCACGGGCGTTGCCGGGGGCGTCGCTGCGGGCGCGGCTGCTGGGGCCGGGTTGTTCGGCGCCACTACGGTCGCCGCGGGCAATTTGTTCGCCGCCCGGGTCGTCGCCGCTCCGCTCGCTGCGGGAGCGCCCCGGAAAGCAAGACCCGCCATGGAGCTCCCGACCAAACTCGCCAACGCCATCCCGGTGTAGGGGCTGTCTTGGCTGGTTTGGCTGTTTCGCATGACTATCGGGACGGCGGTGCTTGGCAACGCCGCGGCGACTTGGCGCATTGCCGGCGGGGTGGCCCAGGACGGCGGCACCGAGAGCCCACCGATCGAGCTAGCCCGGCCGGTAAACGCGGACACCGCCGCCCCACTCCCGGACCTGGACATGAGCCCAGCCGTCACCAGATTGGGCCCCTGTACCGTACCCACTTCCACCGACGGACTGGTTTCGCCGCGATGCTGGTCCGTTAACCCCACTGCCCCTTGGCCCAAGATGGAACACGAGATTGCCAGAGATGCGAGCGAAACAAGGTTAAGACTGACGAGGACCCCATCACCTATTGAACCTAATATTTGGTTGGGTGTTATAGCGGCTTGGGCGACCGTGGCGGCCTGGCCCGCGAGCCCGGCCGGGTTGGTGGTCTGCGGCGGCGAAGTGAACGGGCTTAACGTCGACGCGGCCGCCGAGGAGCTGGCATAGCCTTGCATTGCGGCGCTATCCTGAGCCCACATTTCGGCGTACTGCGCTTCGCTGGCCGCGATCGCCGAGGTGTTTTGCCCCAGAATGTTGGTCGCGATGAGCGCCATCGTCTGGCTGCGGTTGGCCGCGATCACCGGCGGGGGCACGGTCATCGCGAACGCTGCCTCATAGGCGCTCGCCGCGGCCATGGCCTGGGCGGCGGCCTGTTCAGCCTGGGCGCCGGTAGTGCTCATCCACGCCGCATAGGGTGCAGCCGCGGCCGCCATCGACGCCGACGAGGGACCCAGCCAGTCCTCGCCGGTGAGCCCCGAAATCACCGAAGAGTAAGAGGCCGCCGTTGAGTTCAATTCGGTGGCCAGCTCATCCCAGGCCGTCGCCGCGGCCATCAACGGCCCCGCGCCGGGACCGGAATACATTCTGGCGGAGTTGATTTCCGGTGGTAATGCGCTGAAATCCATTGCGATACTCATTAGCCGGTTGCCAATGCGTTGGTGGCCTCGGTGGCCGCATACGACGCCGCGCTGGACCCCAGCATGGCCACGAACTGGTCGTGAATCGCTGCGGCCTGGGCGCTGACCGCCTGATACATCTGGCCGTGCATCGCGAACTGCGCCGCCGTCACCGCCGACACCTCGTCGGCGGCGGCGGGAACCACCCCGGTGGTCGGGGCGGCCGCTGCGGCGTTCTGGGCCGTAAATGCCGAGCCGATATTTGCCAAATCGCCGGCTGCCGTGCTCAGCATTTCCGGCTGTGTGGTCACGAAAGACATGGACTTCTCCTTCAGAAAGCTGTCCGACCGAGGAACGTTCTCGGACCGCCGCTGAATGCTGTCCGGGTGCGCCGATTGCGCCTCCGCCCGTGAAGCCGGAGGCATAAGTGAGGCGACCGGGCGCCAACCAATTTAGGCGGCGAAAACGGTGCCAGGGCCGGATAGGAACGAAACGATCATCGATTTCCGCTAGCCCGTGTGACTATTCACTCAGTCGCTCCCCACCTCCTCACGCCCAGTGTGCAGATGGAAGTTTCAGCAGCAGGATTGTACAAAAAGACAGGAAAAAAAGAGCCGAGAAACGCGTGTGTCCGCGCGCGAATAAGGCACAACCTATTGAAGCCCTCGTACTCATCGATGCCAGTTGGGTAACGCCGTGTTACCAACCGGGGAGGAGAAACCACGGCCACGGTGGCGGCGGTTTTCTGAAAGCGCTGACACCCCCATCTGCGCTCGCCGTGCGTGCAGAGAATCAAGCGCCTTTGGCCAGGCCCAGGCCGTGAGACGCCAGTCTGCGCCAACTTTATAAAGCGCACAGCCTCGGTCCGCAGGGATAATTTGGCGGAAGTTCCGGAGGAATTCGGCGGGATGTGAGTTGCCGCGCTATAGGTGCAGGTCGTGGGTGCGATTTTACGCTGATCAGTACCAAAAGTATTGGTCCGCAAGGAATCTCGCATGTCTACAGGCTCCGACAGGCCGCGGAGAGCAGCCAGCGGCGTCGGTGGGACTCACCCCGGCTTTACCCCGGCGCTCGCGCGCGGGTCACGGCGAGGGAGTAGCGCCGCACCGCCCGTACGCGATGGCGGGCGGCTTCGGTGCGCTCGTGGGCGATGCGGCGCTACCGTCCGCGACCCGGCCGACCGACGTGCCCCGGATTGATGTTGGGCAAGTTCATGTCTGGCACGCTGATGTTCGGGACGTCGATCATGTCTGGCACGTTGAGGTCCGGGACGTCAAAGTCGATGTTGCCGGGCACGCCCGGGATGTTCAGGTCATCGAGGGGTGCGTTGTGGATGGGAGCAGAGCTGAGTTGGACATGCGGTGGACTCGCGATGAAGGCGGCAAGAATCGCCGCTGCGGCGGCGGGAGCGGTCGCGAGCGCTGTGAGATAGGTGCGCGTAATTCGCATGGCAGTCATCCTTCCGACGGGCCGAGC